>QMSR01000036.1 GCA_003649695.1 Thermoplasmata archaeon | reverse complement strand
CCTGCTGAAGCAGGGAGCGGGCGGGGACTTCGTCAAGGAGCTGGCCTCCGCAACCCCCAGCCCCGGTGGAGGCTCCGCCAGCGCCGAGGCGGGGGCCATGGCGGCCGCCCTCGTCGCCATGGTAGCCGGCCTGACCTCCCGTAGGAGGAAGTACGCCGACGTCAAGGACCTCATGCTCTCCCTCAGGCAGGAGGCCATGGGGCTCGTGGACGAGTTCCTCGAGCTGAGGAGGAGGGATGCCCAGGCCTTCGAGGCCCTGCTTGCGGCGAGGAGGATGAGGAGGTGGTCCAGGGACGAGGTCGAGAGCAGGGAGAGGGCTCTGATAGAGGCCTCCAGGAAGGCGTCGGAGGTCCCCCTCAGAGTCATGGAGCTCTCGGCCAGGGTCCTGGAGATGGCCTCCGTGCTTGCCGAGAAGGGCCTCAAGAGCGCGATATCGGACGTCGGCACGGCTATCGAGCTGGCGAGATCCGCCGCCATGGGAGCCTTCCTGAACGTCGCAATCAACTGCAGCGGGGTGCCCGAGCTGGAGGATCTCCTGGAGAAGGGTCGGGAGCTGAAGGAGGCCGTCCAGAGGCTCTACGAGGGATCCATTGCGAGGGTGGAGGAGGGCATGGGCATCAGTGAATAACCACCTCCTCCTCCCCGATCTTCGCCTTTATCCTGAGCATCTCGCTCAGCCTGGTGTTCTCGATCTTGGGCCCCAGGACCTCCTCTATCTGGAAGATACCTGAAGGGTTCTCCATGTGAACCAGGACCAGCAGCGGTCTCTCCCTGCCCTCCTGGAGCTCGACCCTGCTGATGGAGAGGGCGGAGTATGTGTGTATGCTCTTGGCCCCCATCCTGTAGGGTATCCTCGCCCTCCCCCTCTCCATGTCCAGGCCGTCGCTGAGGGCGACGATCTGCGCCTCCAGGCTGGTGGCGGGATACCTTCCCATGTGGCACAGGATGGCCTCCATGGCCACGGCCTTCTGCTTCACCGCCAGCCTCGACCCCGAGAACACCCTGTCCAAAATGGGGGCAGCCAGGATCAGGCTCAGGAGCTCATGGTCCCTCCTGTTCACCGCGTTCCCTATGTCGTGGAGGTAAGCGGCCGCGACCAAGGTGTCCTTGACCTCCTCCTCCGTAGCCCCGTCCTCGAACTCTAGGTTCGCCCTGATACCCCTCTTCCTCAAGATCTCGTAAGCCCGAACCGCGAAGTAGGCGACGATCCTGGCATGGGTCTTCCCATGGTCGTTGAACATCAGCCTACCCATGGTGAGGTCGTTGGCCCCCTTCAGCAGGGCGTCGACCTCCGGATCCTCCTCCAGGGCCCTCAGGACCCTGCTGTCGTAGATCTCCCTGACGTCCTTCACGTCGCACACCTAGTCCAACATGGGCATCCAGATCTTCCCCTTCTTGGCTGTCTCGATGGCCTTTTCGTAGCCGGCGTCGGCGTGCCTCACGACCCCAATTCCGGGGTCGTTGGTCAAGACCCTCTCCAGCCTCAGGTCGGTCTCCCTTTCCCCATCGGCCACGATGACCATCCCGGCGTGGATGCTGTACCCTATGCCCACGCCGCCCCCGTGGTGGACGGCGACCCAAGTCGCCCCGGAGGCGACGTTGAGGAGGGCGTTCAGGATGGGCCAGTCCGCTATGGCGTCGCTCCCGTCCTTCATGGCCTCGGTCTCCCTGAACGGGGACGCGACGCTCCCGGTGTCGTGGTGGTCCCTCCCGATCACGATGGGGGCGTCCAGGACCCCCTCCCTCACCAGCTCGTTGAAGGCCAGGCCGGCCTTGTGCCTCTGTCCGTATCCCAGCCAGCAGATCCTCGCCGGGAGCCCCTGCCACTTCACCCTCTCCTCGGCCATGTCCAGCCAGCGGTGGAGGTGCCTGTCGTCTGGAAAGAGCTTCTTGATGACCCTGTCCGTCTCGTAGATGTCCTCCGGATTCCCGCTGAGGGCGACCCAGCGGAACGGACCCTTCCCCTCGCAGAAGAGAGGTCTGATGTACTCGGGGACGTACCCCGGGATTTTGAAGGCGTCTTCCACCCCCGCCTCGAGCGCCTGTCCCCTTATGTTGTTCCCGTAGTCGAATACGGCGGCCCCGTGCTCCAGGAACCATATCATAGCGGGAACGTGCCTCCTCAGGGACTTCCTCACCTCCTCCAGGTACTTCTCTGGATTGCTCTCCCTGAGCTCCGCCGCCTCCTCCACGCTGTAGCCGGAGGGGATGTAACCGTTCAGGGGGTCGTGGGCGGCGGTCTGATCCGTAACGACGTCTGGTACTATCCCCCTCTTCACGAGCTCCGGGTACACGTCGGCCGCGTTACCCAGGAGACCTATCGAGAGGGGCTCACCCCTCTCCAGGGCCTCGTCCTTCATCTTCAGGGCCTCGTCCAGGTCGTCGGTCCACGTGTCCAGGTAACCGTGCCTGAGTCTCCTCTTTATCTTAGACTCGTCCACCTCCACGATGATGCCCACACCCTCGTTCATGGTTATGGCAAGGGGCTGGGCACCGCTCATCTCACCCAGACCCGAGCTGAGGACCCACTTCCCGCGAAGGCTATCGCTGTTGAACTTCTTCCTGGCCACGGCGTACAGGGTCTCGTAGGTCCCCTGCAGGATCCCCTGGGTCCCAATGTAGATCCAGGAGCCAGCAGTCATCTGGCCGTACATGATGAGTCCCCTCTCCTCCAACTCCCGGAAGTACTCCCAGTTCGCCCACTTGGGCACCAACAGGGAGTTCGCGATCAGCACCCTGGGGGCCCAGCTGTGGGTCTTGAAGACGGCCACGGGCTTGCCCGACTGGACGAGCAGGGTCTCGTCGTCCTCCAGCTCCTTTAGGGTCTCTACTATCTTCCAGAAGGACTTCCAGTCCCTTGCCGCCTTGCCCGTTCCCCCGTAGACGATGAGGTTTGCGGGGTCCTTAGCCACCTCCGGATCGAGGTTGTTCATGAGCATCCTCATGGCGGCCTCCGTCTTCCAGGACTTGCAGCTAAGGGCCCTACCCCTGGGGGCCCTGATAACTGGAGCCTCCGTCATACAATCCCCCATGGAACTACTCTTATAAGCGGCTTGGGATCGAAATTCGTGATCGAGATAGTGAAGGGGGACATCTCCAAGGTCGTGTGCGACGCAATCGTGAACCCCGCTAATACCCTAGGCCTGATGGGTGGAGGGGTGTCGCTGGCCCTGAAGCTCAGGGGAGGGAAGGAGATAGAGAAGGAGGCCAGGGACAAGGCCCCCATCCCGCTCGGCGGGGCGGTTGCAACGGGCGCGGGCTCCCTGAACGCGAGGTATGTGATACATGCCCCCACAGTAAGGTATCCTGGAGACAAGGCCGATCCTGATGTCGTGAGGAGGGCCGTCGAGTCGGCCTTACTCCTCGCCGAGGAGCTGGGGGTCAAGTGCGTCGCCTTCCCCGGGATGGGGACGGGCGTGGGCGGAATCCCTGAGGAAGTGGGTGCGAGGATCCTCGTTGAGACCATTTCCGCCTTGATGCCGAGACTGAGGAAGATCAAGAGGATCCTGCTCGTGGCCTATACAGATGACTTCAAGGAGGCTCTGGAGAGGGAGTGGAGGAGGGTATTCGGGATAGTCAATCAGTGAAGCGAATCATACCCCATTTGCCCAACCTGATCCACCTCGTTCCCCTGGACTCGGAGACGGAGACCCCGATGAGTAGGACCCTCCTACCTGGCCTGAGACCGGAGATCTGTGCCGCGAGCCTGTCGCTCCCCTCGAGCACCAGAATTCCCTCTCCGGAGTCGTCCCTCAGCCGCGCGAACAGCCTTTCACCCTTCTCCCAAACCTCCACGACCTCGCCCCCGACCGTCAGGGGCTCCCCCCTGGCCTCGTCGAGGGGTGTCAATCTTGGGCCGAGGAGACCTAGCCTCCTTGCCAGGAGGAGGACGGCCGTATCCCTGTCTATTAAGCCACCAAATCTCGCTATTTCCTCCGATATTCTGCCCTCAAGTTCGTCCCCTAGGAGCTCCCTGAGCCTCCCCTCTATCTCAGCCTTATAGCGTCCAGGTTCCTGGGGGCCAGCACCTCCCAGCCCAGCCTCACCTCCTGGAGCCTCCTCCTGAAAGCCTTTATCGCCTCCTCGTCCCCGTGGCAGAGGATCACCTTCTTGGGCCTCGGGTGCATGTGGACCAGGAATCTTAGGAGGTCCCTCGAGCCCGAGTGCCCTGAGAACCCGTCCACGGTCTCGATCCTCAGGTTCAGGCTAATCTCCTCGCCATCCGGCAGCACGATCGTTCTGGCGCCCTGCTGGATCTCCCTCCCCAGCGTCCCCTCGGCCTGGTAGCCCACGAAGATTAGGGAGTTAAGCTTGTTTGGTCCCCACGCCCTCAGGTACTCCATAACGGGGCCACCGGTGAGCATACCCGAGGTCGTTAGGACCACCAGGGGCTCTGCGCTGTCCAGGACCTCCTCCCTCTGGGAGGCGTTCCTGATGAAGTGGAAGTAGGGGGCGAGGAACGGGTTCTCTCCGTACTTCGTGATCCTGTCCCTGAGTAGGGGTGCCATGTACTCCGGGTAGACGGTGTGAATGGCCGTAGTTTCGTCTATCATCCCGTCCATGAACACTTCTACCCTGTCCATGAGACCCCCGCTTACGGCCTCCTCGATGGCGAGCATGACCTCCTGGGCCCTTCCTACCGCGAAGACGGGAATGATCACCTTACCACCCCCCTTCACCGTCTCGTCGATGATCCTGGCCAGGTCCGCAACGGCCTTCTTCCTCGGGGGTATATCTCTAGCTCCATAAGTCGACTCCACGATAACGGCTTCCACCCTGGGAAAGCGGTTCTCGGCTTTCCTAAACATCAGACTCTCCCCATACCTTATGTCACCCGTGATCACGATGTTGTAGAAGCCCTCACCGATGTGTAGGTGGGCGATGGCGCTGCCGAGGATGTGACCCGCGTGGTAGAAGGTGAGCTTGATGTCCGGCGCAACGTCGGTTGTCTCGTGATAGCCTATCGGTATCGACTGAACGATGAACCTCTTGATGTCCGGTATGTCGAATTCCGGCCTGCCCCTCTCCATCCTGTTCAACTTCACGTAGTCGTGGTAGAGGGCGACCGCGATGTCCCTAGTGGGCTTCGTCAGGTATATTGGGCCCCTGTACCCCAGCCTTATGAGGGTCGGTATCTTGCCCGCGTGGTCCATGTGGGCGTGGGTGAGGATGAGGGAGTTGGCGCTCATGGGTATGAGAAAGGGGTACTTGGACCTCTTCTTCTCGTCGATGTCGTGGATGTCTATGTCGAAGGGCTGAGCGACGTACAGGTAGTAGGGACCGTTTTCCTCGGCGTCGTCCCTGGGCTTCCCCATTGGCGCCCCGAAGTCCACGATTACCCTAGAGTTCCTGGTCTGAACTAGGGTGCAGCTCCTGCCAACCTCCCTGTAGCCCCCAAGGGCGACGACCCTGACGAAGTTCTTCTTCCCCGAGGCCCTGACCTGCATTTCCTTATGATAGAGCTCTTCCCCCAGGGTCCTGAGGAACCTCTTCCTTTCCTTCGCCGTGCTCTGCAGGACGCCCTTGATGAAGTCCAGGATCAGGGACTCTATCGGGGGCTTCCTGTGCAGGATCACGTCCCACCTCGTCTCCCTCCTCAGGGCCTTCAGGAGGTCGGGCTTGACGAACACCAGCTCGGGGCGCTCAAGCTCTATCTGCATCTCCATGTTGACCGTGTCGAAGAAGACATCGTGGATGATCGCCTTCTTCGGTATGAGCCTTCGCGCCTTCTCCTCCGCCTCCTCCGGGTCCAGCGCCTCGTCCTCCGCCGGTTTGAGCCTAATCCTCTTCTTCAGCTCCTGGGCCAGCCTCCTGGGGATGTCGTCCCTCTCCGCATATATGTGGAAGTTCCTGAGGTAGATGACGAGGAAAGGGCCCTCGAAGACCACCTCTACTACGTCCGTCTTGGGAATGTGCTTGAAGATCTGGGCTTTTATCTCCGCGGAAACGGGCATCAGCGCTTCACTTCGAACTCCAGTACCTTGAAGCCCTCCTTGGTTATGACGGCGATATCGATGCCGTTCCCAGAGTACACGTCCCTTTCCATGGCAACCGTCAGGGCCTTCTTCGCCAGCTCCACGGCCTCCTCCTCGCTCAGGCCTTCCTTGAAATCTGACTCGAAGATGGCGATGGCGAAAGTGGAGCCGGAACCGGTGGATACGTACTTATCGGGAATGGCTCCCCCCGCGGCGTCCACGGAATACAGGTGTGGCCCCTCCTCGTCGACGCCGCCCACCAGGAGGCCGACGTAGTACGGGGAGAATTTATACTGGTTGAGTATGTTGGAGAGGAGAGTAACGAGGGCCTTGACGCTCATGGGTCTCCCCCTGCTCGTCTTGTAAAGAGCTGCCTCGGCCCTGAGGTAGCGGACTAGGTATTGGGCGTCGCCAACTAGTCCGGAGGTCGCCATGCCAAGGTTCTCGTCTATCTTGAAGATCTTCTTGGTAGCCTTGCTTTCCACCATGGACCCAAGGGTGGCCCGCCTCTCCGCGCCGAGGACGACGCCCCCGTCGAAGACCAAACCAACTGTTGTGGTACCTTTAAACTTCTCAGCCAATCTCATCACCCCTAGAATTCTTGGGCCATGATTCATAAAAGCATTAATAGTTTTCCCTTCACCTTGATCATCAGGAACCGCCGGGCCCTCGACAGGGGGTTCATTCCGGAGCAGCTGGTCGATAGGGAGGCGGAACTGGAGGCGTTGAGGAGGATCATGAGGCCCATGCTCAGGGAGCGCCTCCCCAGCCACGCCTTCGTCTACGGGGGGGTCGGGGTTGGGAAGACCACTCTAGTCAGGTTCTTCATGCGCGATGTCGAGGGGGTCCGAAAAATCTACCATAGCTGCCTGTGGGCCAGGTCGTCCAAGGACATTATCCTGGCCATCCTGAAGGAGGCTGGGAGGAAGATCCCCTCCCTGAGGGGGTACTCGAGGGGGGAGATGATGGCCCTCGTGGCCAGGGCCTCGAGGGGTGTTCACTCCCTCCTGGTCCTCGACGAGGCCAACGCCCTCCTCGGGGAGGCGATGGAGTTCCTGGAGGCTCTCCTCAGGGAGCAGCCTGGAGGGGGCTTCTCCATAATCCTCGTCTCCCTCAACCCCCCGGACCAGGTCCTCTCCCGCCCACTCCTCAGCGTCCTAGGATACGCCTCCTCAGTCCAACTGAGGCCCTACGACGCGAAGACCCTCAGGGAGATCCTGAGACAGAGGGCCGAGCTTTCCCTGGTACCCGGCACCTGGGATGAGGGGCTCCTCGAGCTCATCGCGGAGAGCGCCGCGTCCTATGGGGACGCTCGCCTCGCCATTGAGATCCTCCAGAGGGCCGCCGAGAGGGCCGAGGCCCTTGGTAGGGGCTCCGTAGAGCCCGAGGACGTCAGGGAGGCGATGGCGAAGATCAACCCCTTCCTGACCGAGAGCAAACTTTCCGAGCTGCCCGATGGGGAGCTCATGGCCCTCCTGGCCGTGGCGAGGGCCCTGAGGGGGAGGGCTGTGGCCTCACTAAGACAGGTTTACGAGGAGTATCAAGGCCTCGCCGAGGAGGGACTGGCCGAGGCAGCATCCTACTCCACGATCCATAGGAGAATCCTCTCCCTAGCCGAAGCTGGAATCCTCTCCGTAAGGAAGGTGGGCGAGAGGAGGAAAGGTGTCCGCCTCCTGGTCACCATCATGGACTTCCCCGCCACCAGACTCGAGGAGCTGATCATGCAGAGGCTTAAATCGGAGGCGTGAATCCCCAACCATGGAGTATGAGAAAATAGAGGAGCTCGTGAACGAGGGGAAGATAGAGGAGGCACTCCGCCTCGCGGAGGAGGCCCTGAAGGAGAACCCGGACGACTATGACCTGAACCTGCTCTACGCGGACATCCTCGAGGCCCTGGGGAAGAGCGAGAAGGCCCTGGAAGTGTATGAGAGGCTGTATGAGCTCTACGGGGATGTCGACCTCCTCCTGGCCAAGGCGGACCTCCTCAGCCGCCTCGAGAGGAACGAAGACGCCCTAGAGGTCATCAAGAGGGCAGAGGAGGACCACCCCTACGACCGCGACGTGAAGATCATGAAGGCGCTGATTCTAGCAAACTTGGGCAGGTACGGGGAGGCGAAGGAGATACTCGAAACCCTCTCCGAACAATACCCCGAGGATCCCGAGATCAAGCTCTACCTCGG
>QMSR01000035.1 GCA_003649695.1 Thermoplasmata archaeon | reverse complement strand
TTAAAAATAATTCATTTTAAAGGCATTCACGAACTAGAAATTTGCGAGACCCAACCGGATCATGAGGGGAAATGGGAGATATTTGCGATATTCGAAAAGCCAGTTGATCAATTAATTAATAGTAGGTATATTTAATATTATAAATATTATATTGAAAAGTGTAATAAGATTTTAGTATAAAAAAGAATTGAGAACGAACATGAAGGGGGATGAAGAGAGAGGGGGGATGGGCGCCTTCCTGGCCGGGATCAGAATTCTGTTCAACAATCCCGTAACCCGCGCTTTTCTTAGAAAGGCCTCGGAAAGGGTCAAATGCGTCATAGACGGGGAAGAGGTGGAGGTCCCGGCCGTCTATGCGACCCTCTCCAAGCTCGCTGGGTCCAGCGTGAGTTGCCCCCTGTCAACCAGCGTCCTATCCTCCTTCTTGGAGTTCGTCATAAAACTCGGGATAAAGTATCTGAAAGGGCGCGAGGAGGACGTGATCAACGCACTCAGGGATCCAGCGCTTCGACGCGGGGTCTCTCTGGTGATGAGGGGGCTGGGCCTGTATGGCGTCACCGTCCCCCAGAAGATGCCCGCCCCCTTCATGATCGTTTGGAACTTCACCAACATGTGCAATCTCAGGTGCAAGCACTGCTATCAGAGGGCGGACAGGCCCCTCCCGGACGAGCTAACCTTACAGGAGAAGCTGGAGCTCGTGGACCAGCTGGACAAGGCGGGAGTCGCAGCCATAGCCCTGAGCGGAGGGGAGCCGACCATCCACCCCGACTTCTACAGGATCATATCGGAGATCTCCTCCAGGGGGATGTACGCCGCCGTGGCCACCAACGGCTGGGCCTTCGCAAATATGGAAAACCTAGAAAAGGCGAGGAGGGCTGGTCTGAGGTACGTGGAGGTTTCCCTCGACAGCGCAAACCCCAAGAAGCACGACTGGTTCAGGGGGGTCGAGGGTTCCTGGGAGAGGGCCGTCAAGACGCTGGAGAACGCCGTTAAGCTGGGCATCAGCAACACCCTCGCGGTCACGCTGACGAAGGTTAACATGGCGGAGGTGGAGGACATTCTAGATTTGGCCGAATCCATAGGCGTCTGGAGGGTCGTCTTCTTCAACTTCGTGCCCGTGGGCAGGGGTAAGGAGAACCTGTGGCTCGATCTGGATCCCCAGGAGAGGGAGGAGGTCCTCAGGACGCTTTTCCGCGAGATGAAGAGGAGGAAGTTCCAGATCCTGAGCACGGCACCCCAGTACGGGAGGGTATCGCTCCAGCTCAGCGATGGGAAGGAAGTGGCTCCTACCCACTTCTACGTAGGAAATGACCCGGTCGTGAGGGCGGTGGCCGAGTTCGTGGGTGGATGCGGGGCAGGAAGGATCTACGCGGGCATCCAGCCCAACGGGATAGTGATACCCTGCGTTTTCATGCCCATCCCCGTCGGGAACGTCAGGAAGACCTCATTCTGGGAGATCTGGGAGCATTCCTCCCTCCTCAACGACCTCAGGGACAAGGACAAGCTCAAAGGGTTCTGCGGGAGGTGCCCGTACAGGTACGTCTGCGGAGGGTGCAGGGCCAGGGCCTATGGATACTTCGGCGACCCCCTGGCCCCCGACCCCGGATGCATCCTCAATTCCTCCTATTGGGAGGAGCTGAAAAGAGGGGAAAAGGCGAAGGTGGCCGTAGGTCAACGCCCTAGGAAGGGAGGTGCGGGCGCCGGGATTTGAACCCGGGACGAGGGCTTGGAGGGCCCTCGTGCTAACCAGGCTACACCACGCCCGCCAAGTAGGGAAAAGCGTAGGGGTAGAAAACGTTAACTTGCGGTCCCGCCGGGGAGGTCCTCCGCGGAAGGGAAGTGCATGTCGTGGATCACCCTTTCCTCCTCCTCGTCCAGTATCCCCTCCAGGACGATGCCGAAGTGCCTGGAGAGCTGGTGGAGGTACTTGTACATCATCCTCATCTCCTCAGGGCTGACGTCCTCCCCCGCCTCCAGCTTCCTCAGGAGGGCGAATATGAACCGGAAGATCTCCCTCGGGTCCTCCACGCCGATCAACCGTAGGACTCACCTATTCTTCTTAAAGCTTCCACCTGGTAGGGGAGGTGTGGGACCTCATTGTGGTGGGCGCGGGGCCCAGCGGCCTCTGGCTCGCGAAGAGGGCCTCAGAGGAGGGGCTCAGGGTGCTGGTCCTGGAGGAGGACTGGGAGATAGGCCTGCCAGTCCGCTGCACGGGCCTCCTGGGCTCGGAGGTCCACTCCTTCCTGGACGAGGTCCCGGGGGAGCTCCGTAGGTTCGGAAACATGCTCGTCTGCAGGGAGGGGGACTGCGTAGAGCTGGAGATAGATTCCGTGTTGGTGGAGAGGAGCCTCTTCGACAAGGGCCTGGCCTCCATGGCCGCCTCAGAGGGGGCAAGCATCCTCCTCAGGACGAGGGCCCTGGGGCTCAGGGGCAACTCCGTGATCACCAATAGGGGGAGCTTCTCCGCACCCTTCGTTGCCCTGGCCGAGGGGGCCCTAGGTGGGCTCTCCCGCCGCTACATAGGTCACGGTGGGGACTTCGTGATGGGGATGGAGGGCATCCTGGCGGAGAGGCCGGAGTCCGAGGACGTCAAGGTGGACGTCACGGACAGGAGGGCGTTCTTCAGGTGGTCCGTCCCACTGGATAGGGCGAAAAAGGAGGGATTCGTCTCCCGCCCTGGGACCTTCTCAGGCCTCTCTTCCGAGCTGTTGGCCAGGAAGGACCTCCTGGCCGTTCGCTCGGGCCCCATACCCGTGGGGCCCCCCAGGGGCAGGCCCATCCGCCGCAGCGTCGCGGCCGTTGGGGACGCAGCCTACACAGTCAAGGCCAGCTCCTTCGGGGGAATCCTCCTGGGGATGAGGTCCTCGGAGTGCCTCCTCTCGCACCTCCTAGGTGAGGAGGACTTCAGCGCCTGCATGGCCCGGCTCTACTCGGAGCTCAGGAAAGTGAGGGTCGTGGCGAGGGCCGTGCACAGGCTCCTGGACGCGGGCATTTGGCCGAGATGGCTCCCCCGCGTCAGGCTCATGGCCGAGGACCCCGTGGGGGCTGCCTGGGAGGTCTTCAAGAGGAGACCACTAAGGGCCGCAGCCACGGCGCTCGTCGGCGCGCTGCTCTACCTCCTGCGAAAATGAAATCGTTATTTACCGGGGCGGTCCTTCAGGACCAGTGATGAGTGCTCCCGCCTCTGAGGGCGCCCGCCCCGTGATGAGCCCTATGAGTTCTGAGGTGTCGCCATGAGGAGGGAGGAACTGCTAAGGCACGTGTTCGACGTCGAGAGGGCTATCAGGTGGAGGGAGGACCCCGAGGTCCTGGCCTCCACCCTGGAGCGCCTCTTCGCGGGCGAGGGGGACTTCTTCTCCATCAAGAAGAAGCTCGTGGAGAAGTACGGCGGAGATCCCAGATCATTGGAAAGGGACCCCCCGTACCCCATCGCGTCCCTCCAGCCCGGCCTCCGGAGGATCACCGTCATTGCAAGGGTCGCCTCCCTCAGGAGGGGCCCCGACGATAGGTACTCGTACGGCGTCCTCGAGGACCCGACCGGGCAGGTCAGGTTCGTGGCCTGGGGCAGTTGGCCCTCCCTTAGGAGGGGGGGCATCTACAGGTTCTCCAACGTCTCCGTGAGGTCCTACAGGGGCGCCATGGAGGTCGTGCTGGGGGAGAACTCGACGGTGAGGCCTGCCCCACCGTGGGCCCTGGGGGAGGAAGCCCCCAGGCCGATGAGGAAGATGATCTCCTCCCTGAAGCCGGGGGACGTGAACGTGGAGGTCGTGGGCATCGTGGCCTCAGCCAGGACCAGGCCGGCCGGCGAGAAGATAATAACGGAAGGGGTGCTGGCGGACGAGACCGGGAAGGTTGCCTTCAACGCCTGGGACCTGGAGCTCAGGAAGGGCATGAGGGTCAGGGTCGTGGGGAGGGTCAGGAAGGGGCCCCTGCTCGTCTTCGACAGCAATGGGTTCGTGAGCAGGGGTACGGGCGAGCCACCGGAGATAGGGATCCACGAGCTGGACGGCCTCATAGGGGCCTTCGTCGAGGTGGAGGGGAGGGTGGTGAGGATCCTCGAGAGGTCGGGGATCGCCTTCCGCTGCCCCCACTGCAACAGGCTCCTCTCCAGCGGGGTCTGCCCCGAGCACGGGAGGGTTGAGGGAAGGCCCGTGGCCAGGCTGTCCGCGGTCCTGGACGACGGTAGGGCCTCGATACTCATGGTGGCCGAGGGGAAGGTGGTCGAGGAGGCCATGGGTCTCCCCCTCAGGGAGCTCCTAGAGGCCCACGCATCTGGTGAACTTCATAGACTCCTGTACTCGAGGATCCTCGGCAGGAGGTTCGGGGTCTCGGGGGTGGTCCGCGGGGGCAGGGCGGGCCCCCTGATCAGGGTCGAGGGCATGAGCCCCTCCCCGGTCGACCCGGAAAAGATACTCAGACTCCTGCCGTGACCCAGCCCAGGAGGAGCGCCGCCTGGGGGAGGGCTAGGAAGACCGTCGCAGGCAGGGGCCTGCGCAGGGCCCTGGCCGCCAGATAGGTGGCCAGGGCTGTTGGGACCACGAGGAGCAAGGAGGGTAGGAGAGCCCGGGCCCCCCCGGAGGACGCGAGCGCGGCGGCCGGCAGGGAGACCGAAAAGACATCCCCCAGGCCCAGGTAGCGGGGACCGGCGCCCGCGTCCACCTCTAGGAACACAGGAGCGCCCTCCTCGATGGCCCTCTCCCCCAGCTCCACCATGTGCCCCGTGACCAGGACGCTGAGCACGTCGAAGGCCGTCAGGGCGAGCAGGAAAAGGGCCCCGTACAGGGGGCCTAGGAGGATCCCCGCTACGCCCCCAACACCACCCGCCGCCAGGGAGAGGACCACGCTCCTTACGTGCCCCCTCCTCAGGGCAGCCAGCACCACCAGGAACAGTGCCAGCGAGGTGGATATGATGGGGCTCAGAACACCCCCGAGGACGATGGACAGGGAAAGGGCCAGGGAGTAGGCCAGGGCAGCCCAGACCATGAGGATGTACAGCCTCGGGTGCCTGAAGAGGAGGACCAGGGCCAGACCGAAGCCCATCAGGATGGAGAGCATGATCCATAGGGCCCCACCGGCCCCGGCCGAACCAGCCTGTACGCCTGCCTGAACGAGCCTGCCGCCCATGACCCCGGAGTAGGCGGAGGCGAGGAGGAGGAGCGAGATCAGCAATAGGACCTCCGCAACTTCGACTTTCAACGATCATCCACCCCCGAGATCTTCCACATTTATCGAATGAAAATAATAATTTAATCTGAAGTTATTGAATATGGCGGAATGTTGGAGAGACTTTTGAATCCCCGCACTATTGCCGTAGTGGGCGCCTCCCACAAACCCGGCAAGGTGGGGCACGAGGTTCTAAGGAACCTGATTAATTATGGATTTCCCGGGAAGATCTATCCGGTCAACCCGAAGGGAGGGGAGATCCTGGGACTGAGGGTCTACCGGTCCCTCCTGGAGGTCCCGGACGAGGTCGATCTGGCGGTCATCGTGGTCCCCGCCAGGATCGTCCCCTCCGTGGTCGAGGACGCCGGGAGGAAGGGGGTCAAGGCCCTGGCCATCATAACATCCGGTTTCTCGGAGACGGGCCCCGAGGGGGCTGAGCTGGAGAGGAGGATCGTGGAGACCGCCAGGAGGTACGGGATGAGGATCCTCGGCCCCAACATCGTCGGCATCATGAGTACCTCGAAGAGGATCAACGCCACCTTCTCGGGCCTCACCCCCTATCCGGGGAGCGTCACCATCATCTCCCAGAGTGGGGCGCTGCTGATCGCGATGGCCGGGAGGACCTGGATCGAGAAGGTGGGCATAAACGACATGATCTCCATAGGGAACATGTCCGACATCACCTTCCCGGACCTTCTCCAGTACTACTACGGGGACGAGAGCACCAAGGTCATAGGGCTCTACATAGAGGGTCTGAAGAAGGGGAGGGAGTTCATAGAGGTCGCCAGGAGGGCGAACAAGCCCATCGTTGCCCTGAAGGCTGGGGTCTCCCGCAGGGGGGCCCTGGCGGCAGCCTCCCACACGGGCTCCCTCGCTGGGTCTGCGGCGGTCTACCGCGGCGCCTTCCGCCAGGCCAGGGTTGTCTGGGCAAACGATCTAGACGACTTCTTCGACAAGATGCTGGTGCTCTCCCTGCTGAGGCCCCCCGAGAACGGGCACGTCCTCATCATCACCAACGGCGGGGGCGTGGGGGTGCTCTCCACGGACGAGGCCGAGAGGCAGGGCATCGAGCTTGAGGACCCGCCCAAGGACCTCAAGGAGGAGCTCCGCAAGTACATGCCCGAGTTCGGGAGCGACAAGAACCCCGTGGACCTCACCGGTATGGCCACGGACAAGGAATACTATGGGACAGTCTCGGCCGCCCTCTCCCACCCGTGGGTCGGTGCCCTGGTGGTCCTCTTCTGCGAGACCGCCCTCACCAGCCCCCAGAAGGTCGCCGACGCCATCGTCAGGGCCTACGATGACTCCGGAAGGACCAAGCCCATTGTAGTCTCCTTCGTGGGAGGCCCCGAGACCATGAAGGCCGCCGACACGGTAAAGGAGAGGGGCATTCCGATCTACAAGTCGCCCGAGCTCGCCCTCAGGGCCCTGGCGGGGCTCATGGAGTACGCGAGGATCCTCAAGAAGGGGGAGCCCGAGTTCCGCCCCTTCGGGGACGTGGATAGGGAGAGGGTCCGCAGGGTCCTGGACGCCGCCAGGGCAGAGGGCAGGAGCTTCCTCCTGGAGCACGAGGCCAAGGAGGTCCTGGAGGCCTACGGCGTCCCCGTGGCCCGCACTAGGGTGGCCTCCAGCCCGGAGGAGGCCGTAGCCCTGGCCAGGGAGACGGGGCTGCCCGTGGTCATGAAGATCGTCTCCCCGGACATCGTGCACAAGAGCGACGCCGGCGGAGTCTTCGTGGGCGTGAGAACGGAGGAGGAGGTCAGGGAGACCTTCAACAAGATCGTGGAGAACGCCAAGAAGTACAAGCCGGACGCCAGGATCGTGGGGGTGACGGTGCAGGAGCTCGCCCCCCAGGGTCTAGAGGTCATCGTGGGCGCGACGAGGGATCCCCAGTTCGGCCCGGTCGTGGCCTTCGGCCTCGGTGGCGTCATGGTCGAGGCCCTCAAGGACGTGTCCTTCCGCGTAGCCCCGGTGACGCCCGAGGACGCCGAGGAGATGGTAAGGGAGATTAAGGCAAGGGACCTGCTCGGGCCCTTCAGGGGGCAGAAGCCCAGGGACGTCGGTGCACTCAAGGAGGTCATCAGTAGGATATCCCAGCTCGTGACCGACTTCCCGGAGATATCGGAGCTGGACGCGAACCCCGTAATGCTCTACGGCGAGGGAGAGGGCCTTAAAGTGGTGGACGCCAGGATAATCCTGGCATGATAATGGAGTTCAAGGCGCCCCTGGACGGACTCGCCAAGGTCGTAACGGCCGGCGTCGTGATCCTCGACGCGGCGGTCCTGGCCATCATCTGGCACTTTGCCACCACCGAGGGGCCCCTATGGCCCCTCTTCCTGTCCGCCGTCATCCTCATCGGGGTGCCCCTGTACGGGTTCCTCGGTATGGTAAGGGCATACGTCGTTGACGAGGGAGGGATTACGGTAAAGCGCGTCCTGGGCTCGAGGAGGATCCCCATCGTGGGGAGGGCGGAGGCCAGGATCCTAGAGAGGCCTAGGATCGTCAGGACCCTGGGCTCGGGGGGCCTCTTCGGCTACTTCGGCAGGTTCATCGTCGAGGGACGCAGGGTCACAGTGTACAGCGGCAGGAGGGACAGGCTCGTCCTCATAGTGACCGGGGATAGGGCCTACGCCCTGGGACCCGACGACCCCGAGGGCTTCCTGGAGACCCTCAGGACGGTGGGCCTGGCCTGACGGAGCGGGTTTCCGGGTCGTAGTAGGGGAGGTGCGGGAAGAGGTCGAGGCTCAGGGCAAACTGGACGTCCTCCACCATCCCCATCTCCATGAGCTCCCTGGCGTGCCTGCTGGAGAGAATCCTCCCTGCGACGGAGTCGTAGTCCACCTCCCTGCCGCTGGCCCTGGCGAAGAGGTACTCGGCGGCTGCGAGGTCCTCCTCGCACGGGGATCCCCGATCCCCCGCCAGGACGAAGGCCGGCCTCCGGGCCCCGGAGAGGAAGGAGACCACGGCCGACGCGTTCACCAGGGCCCCGATGACCGCGGGCCTCCTGAGGGCCAGCAGCGTCGGGGTACCGTTGGAGGTGGTGATCACGGCCCTCGAGCCCCGGAGGTCCACGCTCAGGACCTCGGTGGGCGAGTTCCC
>QMSR01000034.1 GCA_003649695.1 Thermoplasmata archaeon | reverse complement strand
TGGCCGAGGCCGGAGCCCGGGTCCTCCACGGCCGGGGCGACGTCCTGGGCGGCCTCAAGTTCTTCGGCCTCGGGGGCCTGGTCGGTGGGGGAGTCCACGCCGGCCTCAAACTAAGCGAGGAGGAGGCCAGGAGGATCCTCATGGGGGCCGGGAAAGTGGACGTTCTGCTGACCCATGTCCCGCCTTACGGCATCCTGGACGAGGTGGCATCGCTGCACATAGGGAGCAGGGGGATCCTCGAGGCTGTGAGGGCCCTGAGGCCCAGGTTCCACCTCTTCGGTCACGTCCACGAGGCCAGGGGGGTCCTGCAGAGCACCACGATCTTCGTGAACCCCGGCCCCTTCAAGGACGGCTTCTACGCCTTCCTGGACGCCTCATCGGCTGCTGTCAAGCTCCTGAGAGAGGAGGGATTTTAGCCTGACCAGGGCCTGGAGGGCCTCTATCGGCGTCATCCTTTCCGGGTCCAAGCTGGCAAGCTCCGCCCTGATGGGATCCTCCTCCGGCGGCCTGCTCTCTGCCTCAAATCCCTCGAGCCAGGCCAGAAGCTCCCTGGCCCTCTGGATCACCCAGCCGGGCACGCCGGCCATGGAGGCGATCTCTATTCCGAAGCTCTCGCTCATGCCGCCGGGCAGAACCTTCCTGAGGAAGAGCAGTCTCTCCCCCCTCCTCGCCACCTCAACGTGGTAGTTTCTGACGCCCGGGATGTGTCCCTCGAGCTCCGTGAGCTGGTGGTAGTGCGTCGCGAATATGGTCCTGGCCCCGATCCTCTCCCTGATGTACTCCACGGTGGCCCACGCGATGCTCAGCCCATCAAAGGTGCTGGTCCCCCTCCCTATCTCGTCGAGGAGGATGAGGGACCTCTTCGTCGCGGTGTTCAGGATTGTCGCCAGCTCCAGCATCTCGACCATGAAGGTGCTCCTCCCCTTCCAGAGGTCGTCGGTGGCGCCGACCCTCGTGTAGATCCTGTCCACGATCCCAATCCTCGCCCTCCTCGCGGGGACGAAGGAGCCCACCTGGGCCAGGAGGACGATGAGGGCGTTTTGCCTCATGTAGGTGCTCTTCCCCGCCATATTAGGGCCCGTGAGGATGATAATGAGGTTTTCCTCATCCATCCTGAGGTCGTTGGGGATGAAAGGCTCGTCCAGCGTCCTCTCGAGAACGGGGTGCCTGCCCTCGACGATCTCTATCTCCATCCCCTCGTGCAGCTCGGGCCTGGAGTAGCCGTAGAGGGTCGCGGTCTCGGCGTGCGAGGCCAGGACGTCGACTAAGCCCACTATCCTGGCCGCCTCCTTCAGCTGCGAGACCCTAGAGGCCACCTCCGATACGATGCGCTTGAAGATCTCATCCTCCTTCCTACCCAGCCTCTCCTCGGCGCCCAGGATCTTGTACTCGAGCCTCCTGAGCTCCGGGTTCGAGTACCTCTCCACCTCCTTGAGGCTTTGTTTCCTCTCGTAGTCCTTCGGGACCCTGTAGGCGTACCTCTTCGGAATCTCTATGTAGTATCCCAGGACCCTGTTGTAGCCGATCCTCAGGGATCCTATGCCGGTGCGGATCTTCTCCTTCCTCTCCAGCTCCAGGAGCCACCTATGTCCGGAGTCCCTCGCCCTCCTGAGCTCGTCCAGCTCCTCGTCGAAGCCCTCTTTGATCCTCCTCCCCATGGCGATCTTATCGGGGTCGTCCTCCAGGGACCTGCTGAGCAGGTCCTCGAGCTCGGAGAGGTCTGGGAGCTCCTCCCCGCACCTGCGCAGGAGCCTGCTCCTCGCCCTTCCGAGGAGAACGCGGAGGTTGCCGAGCTCACGCAGGGAGTCCCTGAGGCCCAAGAGGGTCTGATGGCTTATCCTGCCGTAGATGGCCCTCATAGCCCCCCTCTCGATGTCCTTGATCCTGCCGAGGATCCTCCTCATCTCCGCCCTGAGGAATTCGTCCTCGAAGAGCTCCTGAACGGCGTCGAGCCTCTCCCCAATCTCCCGGACGTCCATCAGGGGGAGGCGGAGGTGCTCTCTCAGGGTCCTCGCCCCCATCGGTGTGACTGTGTGATCAATTATGCTGAGCAGGGACCCCTCCCTCCCGCCCCTCAGGTTCCTGAATATCTCGAGGTTCCTCAGGGTTGTACCGTCCAGGTACATGTACTTCCCGCCGAACGCTATCTTCACCCTCTGCAGGGAGACCTCCATGTTCGTGCTCTTCACGTACTCCAGGGCCATGACCGAGGCGGCGAGGGCATCGGGCAGCTCCTCCAGCCCGAAGGCCTCCGGCGCCCTCCCCGTCAGGGACTGGAACGCCCCAGCCGGGTCTGGGGGGGCCTGGACGGTCTCCAGGGGGGCCGTGAGCTCGCCCTTTACGGCCCCGGAGACGAGCCCCTGGGAGGACTCGTCGACCAGGATCTCGGATGGGGAGTAGCGGAGGAGGGCGGAGCGGAGGCCCTCCTCGTCCCCCGCCTCGAGGACCTCGAGGTCGCCCGTGGATGCCTCGAAGAAGGCGATCCCTATCCTCCTGCCCATATGCACCGCGCAGAGGATGGACTGTGCCTCGGGCGAGAGCAGTTCCTCCTCCACCACGGTTCCTGGGGTAATGACTCGAACGACCTCCCTCCTGACCAGCCCCCTGGCCTTGGAGGGGTCTTCGACCTGCTCGCAGATCGCCACCTTGTGCCCGGCGGAGACCAGCCTCTGGATGTACGGGGTCGCCGCGTGGTGCGGGAAGCCCGCCAGGGGCGCCCCGTGCCTGCTCGTGAGCGCGATGTTCAGCACCCTGGAGACCAGTTCGGCGTCCTCGAAGAAGGTCTCGTAGAAGTCCCCGACCCTGAAGAGGAGGACGGCGTCCGGGTACCTCCTCTTTATCCTCCAGTACTGCCGGAACATCGGCGTGCCAGGACCCTTCCTCATTCCCCCAAGCAGAATATTTTATGATTTTCACGTTTTCGATCAAGCGTATTGAGCGGCTTGGAGGCCCTCATCAAGCGGCTGAGGGCCGAAGGGGTCCTCAGCGACCCCAGGGTGGAGGAGGCCCTGAGGGCGGTCCCGAGGGAGAGGTTCCTCCCTCCCCGCCTGGAAAAGTACGCCTACGTGGACGAGCCCATACACATCGGGCACGGGCAGACCTGCTCCGCACCCCACATGGTGGTTATCATGCTCCAGGAGCTGGAACTTGGGGAGGGGATGAAGGTGCTGGAGGTCGGGACGGGCTCAGGCTGGAACGCGGCGCTGCTCGCCTACCTGGTGGGCCCCAGGGGGAGGGTAGTCACAGTCGAGAGGATCCCCGCCCTGGCCGAGGAGGCCAGGAGGAGGCTGAAAGAGATGGGGTTCGATAATGTGAAGGTGGTAGTTGGGGACGGGAGCCTCGGGTACCCCGACGAGGCCCCCTACGACAGGATTATTGTCACGGCCGCCGCCCCGGAGGTGCCGCCTCCGCTGGTGGAGCAGCTCGCGGAGGGGGGCATCCTCCTCATCCCCGTTGGAGGCAGGTATTATCAGGATCTCCTGAAGGTCGAGAAGGTGGGTGAAAGCGTCAGGAGGAAGAGGCTCATGCCCGTCGTGTTCGTCCCACTGGTCGGGAGGTACGGGTATGGCGGAGGTTGAGGCCCTCGTCCAGCTAGTGCGACCAAAGAACGCGGCCATGGGCTTCCTGGCCGTACTATTATCGGAGTTCATCGCCTCCGGAGGTCTGGATTGGTCCGCTCTGGCGGCCCCCCTGGCTGCGGCGTTGATCCTGGGCGGGGGGAACGCCCTCAACGACTACTTCGACAGGGAGGTAGACAGGGTGAACCACCCCGAGAGGCCGATCCCGAGCGGGAGGGTGAGCCCAAGGTCGGCCCTCGCCCTTTCGGGCATCCTCCTCACCGCCGGTGTCCTGGTGTCCCTCATTGCAGGCCTCCTGTGCGCCGCCGTCGCTCTGACTGCGGTCCTGCTCCTCATTGCGTACGAGGCTAGGGTCAAGAGGAGCGGCCTCCCGGGGAACGCCCTAATCTCCCTACTGGTCGCCCTCCTCTTCCTCTTCGGGGGAATTGCCGCCGGAGACCCGCGGAGGGTCCTCATCCTCTCCCTTATGGCCTTCCTAGCGAACCTGGGCAGGGAGCTGGACAAGGATCTCGAGGACCTGGCGGGGGACGTGGACAGGAGGACCTTCCCCAAGGTCCACGGACCGAGGGCTACCCTGACCCTCTCGGGCGCCATGTACGCCGCCGCGGTCTCCCTCTCCCCCGTGCCCTACCTGCAGGGCCTCTTCGGCCTCCCATACCTGGTCCTCGTCGCCGCTTCCGATGTAATATTTTTGATGACCATATGGAATCGGAATGCTTCGCGCAGGAAGTCCATGGCCAAGGTCGGGATGCTGCTCGGCCTGTTGGCCTTCGTAGGGGGTGCCGTGCATTGGGCGTATGGGACAGGCTGAGGGGGAGGATCGACTACGGGGAGAGGCTCCACTTCACCCTCATCGACCCCGAGAAGGCCGATCCCGCGACTGCCAAGGACTGGGCCGAGAGGGCGGTGGAGGCAGGCACGGACGCCATCATGGTGGGCGGCTCCGCGGGCTTCACCGAAAGGGAGATGTCCTCGGTGGTCTCCTCCATCAGGGGCCTTGGTGTCCCCATCATCATATTTCCCTCTGGCTCGCGTTCCTTAGTCTCCGGTGCAGACCTCCTCCTCTTCCTATCCTTGATGAACTCCAGGGATCCTAGGTTCATCGTCGGGATACAGGCATCCCTTTCTAGGAGGGTCTTGGAGCTCGGCCTGGAGACCGTCGGAGTGGGGTACCTGATTGTGGAGCCGGGCATGAAGGTGGGGGAGGTGGGCAGGGCCGACCCCATTCCCAGGGACAGGGTCGATCTGGCCGTTGCCTACGCCCTGGCCGCGCAGTTCATGGGCATGGGGGCGGTGTACCTGGAGGCCGGCTCAGGGGCCCCGGAGCCCGTTCCAGCCAGGATGATCAGGGCCGTCTCGGAGGTACTCAGGGTGCCCCTGATCGTGGGAGGGGGCGTGAGGGACCCGGCCTCCGCCATGGAGGCGGCGAGGGCCGGGGCCGACATCCTGGTTACCGGAACCCTGGTGGAGGAGACGGGGGCCAGGAAGGAGATCCTATCCTCCGTAATTGAGGCATTCAAGGGTGATTGAGGTGGCAGCCCCTCCCAGAATAGCCCTGCTGGGCCTGGGAGGGGCCGGGCTGACCACGATCCTGGAGGTCTGGTCCAGGGGTAAGGCTCTCCCTAGGCTGGACCTCTTCTACATCGGAAAGCCGAAGCAGGGAATACCGTGCAGGACGCTCAGGGACTACGGCAGCGGGATGGAGCTCTACACAGCGAAGGCTGCGGCCCCCACCCTGTCCAAGTACGACATACTCATCTCGGTGGCGGGGGGAGGGGGGAGGGGGTGCTCCCTCCTCCCCCACATAGCCTCCTCGGTGAGGACCCTCCACATAGGGATCGTGTACTTCCCCTTCTCCGCCGAACCGGAGTACAGGAGAAGGAGGACGGAGAGGGCGATAAAGGGCTTCCTGAAGTACGCCAACGGGATCATCGTGCTCAGGAACGACGACCTCCTCCATCACAACGTCCCCTTCGTGGAGGTCATGCGCATCTACCCGAGGATGGTCTCGAGGCTCGTCGAGGACTTCCACGAGGCCCTGGCCGGGGAGCACATCCAGTTCATGAAGGACTGGATGGGGAACAGGTTTCTGACCCTAAGGATGGCGCAGGGTCCCCCCGTCTCCGCCGCCAGGAGGGTTTTGGCCCAGGGTCGCTTCACCTCCGGTCTCCTCATCCTCTCCGACGAGGGCGGTGTGGGGGAGGGGGACTTCCGGGATGTCTCCGAGCTCGCGTCCTCCAGGCTGAGGTACAGCACCCTCGCCGCCAGGGCCGGGGAGCCGGGGGCCACCGCAATCCTCTGGTCCTGATTTTAAACTAAAATCGGGATATTGCTTCCGAATTGAGATACGGCAGGATTGAGGAGCATCCAATCCTGAAGTTTGAGAGGGGCAGGAAGGTCAGGTTCACCCTGGACGGCCGGGAACTCTGGGGGTATGAAGGGGAGCCCATCGCCATAGCGCTCCTCGCCAACGGGCATGATGTCTTCTTCAGGATGGAGGATGGGAGGCCCCGGGGCCCCTTCTGCATGATCGGAAAGTGTTCCTCCTGCCTCATGGTCGTCGACGGGGTCCCCAACACCAGGACCTGCGTGACGCCTCTGAGGGAGGGGATGGACGTCCGGACCCAGCACGGGGAGCCGGGCCTGCCGGAGAGGGTCTCCGACTCCTTCGTCCCCCCTATGGAGATCAGGAGGTCTCTGGTCGTCGTGGGCGGGGGCCCGGCGGGCCTCACGGCCGCCATCCAGGCCCACGACCTAGGGGTCGAGGACGTCCTCATCGTCGACGAGGGCATGAGGCTGGGCGGGCAGCTCCTCAAGCAGACTCATCGCTTCTTCGGGAACAAGAAGTACTACGCGGGGAAGAGGGGCATCGAGATAGCGAGGATCCTCGAGAGGGAGGTCGAGGAGAGGGGTATTGAGAAGATGCTCATGGGCACGGTCATAGGGGTTTTCCGGGAGTCCGAGCCCAGGGCGAGGTACACCCTGGGCGCTGTGGTGAAGAGGGAGGTCAACGGCGTCTACAAGACGGGCTTCGTGAGGATCCTCGCGGATGCCGTAATCTTCGCCACGGGGGCCGCCGAGAAGTACCTGCCCTTCGAGAACAACGACCTCGTCGGGGTCATGGGCGCCGGTGGGATACAGACCGCCATGAACGTCTGGGGCCTTCGCCCGGGGAGCAGGGCCCTGGTCGTGGGGGCGGGCAACGTAGGCGTCATCGTGGCCTACCAGATGCTGCAGGCGGGGATCAAGGTGGAGGCCATAGTGGAGATCATGCCCAGGATCGGGGCCTACTTCGTGCACGCAGCCAAGGTGGCCAGGAGGGGCGTCCCCATCCTCACGAGGCATACGATTCTAAGGGCGATCGGCGAGGACAGGGTCGAGGGCGCCACCATCGCCAGGGTGGACGATAGGTGGAACCCCATCCCCGGTACTGAGAGGGACCTGGACGTGGACCTGATAGCCCTCTCAGTCGGCCTGAAGCCTAGCGTGGAGCTCGTTCAGCAGGCTGGCGCCAGGCTGAGGTACGTTGGGAGGCTCGGGGGCTTCATCGCGGTCAGGGACAGGTACCACAGGTTCGCCCCGTTCGGCTACGTGGCAGGGGACCTGTCCGGGATAGAGGAGGCGACGACGGCGATGATGGAGGGGAAGATCGCGGGGGCGGCGGCCGCCCACGACCTCGGACGTGCCCCGCCAAGGGAGGCTTCGAGGGTCATCAGGGAGGTCGAGGAGGATCTAAAGACGTTTAGGTCGGGCCCCATAGGGAGGAGGATAGAGGAGGCCCTGAGGGCGGTGGTCGTCGAGCCGCCCCCGGAGGAGTGGGGTGGTGAGATTGGAGATTGAGAAGGCTATGGAGAGGGGCTACCTCCTGACGGAGGAAATAGAGGACACGTTCCCCAGCGAGGAGAGGCTCAGGAGGGGGATGGTGGCCATCATCGAGTGCCCCCAGGAGATCCCGTGCAACCCGTGCGTCGAGAGCTGCCCCTTCGGGGCCATCACCATGGAGGGGGGCATCAACGGCATCCCCGTCGTGGACTACGACAGGTGCACGGGCTGCACCCTCTGCGCCCAGGTCTGCCCGGGACACGCCATCTTCCTGGCCAGGATCCTCGACGACTCCAGGGCCGTAGTCGTGGTACCCCATGAGTTCCTGCCCGTCCCGGAGAGGGGGGAGGAGGTGAAGCTCCTGGACAGGGCGGGCAGGGACGTGGGCAGGGGCAGGGTCCTCTGGCTCCTGAAGCCAGAAAGGGAGGTTCACTACTACCTCGTCGCCCTGGAGGTCCCGAGGGAGCTCTGGAAGGAGGTAAGGGCGCTGGAGGTGATCAGGTGACGGACCAGGCGGACGAGGACAGGATCATCATATGCAGGTGCAGGAACGTGACCCTGAGGGAGGTCAAGGAGATCATAGCAATGGGCGTGACAGACATAGAGACCCTCAAGAGGATGACCAAGGTCGGCACCGGAATCTGCCAAGGCAAGACGTGCCTGGACCTCCTGGTGAGGATCCTCGCCAGGGAGACCGGGAGGTCCCCGGAGGAGGTGGGCCTGCCGACCCTGAGGACGCCCGTGGTCCCTGTTGAGATGGGGGCCCTCGAGACTGACATCGAGGAGGTCCTGCCGGGGAAGTCGCACCTAAAATCGCGTGGCGGGGCAGGGTCCCCTTAGGCACGCCGCACACCCCACGCAGGAGTCCTTTATCACGATTCTGTCTCCCCGGAGCTCGATGGCATCATAGGGACACCTGCCCAGGCATATTCCACATCCCACGCAGTCCTCGCCCCTCCCCACGGCCTCCGCCAGGAGCCTCCAGTC
>QMSR01000033.1 GCA_003649695.1 Thermoplasmata archaeon | reverse complement strand
AGGCCGGGGGTCTGGCACGTTTCGGTGCTATCCGCCGCCGTCCTGGGGATCTCGTCCCCGCTGTACCTCTTCGCGGTCCTGCTGACGGCCCTGCTCATTCTGGCCCTACCCGTGCCCGGGTTCCTCCTCGCGGGCGGGGGGCGAAGGAGGATTCCCCCTGCGACACCCAGGGGGCCGCTCGTCCGCCTGACAGTCCTGTGCTACAGGAACAGGTTCTTGGCCCTGGTCATTCTGGCTCTCCTCCTGTTGCCCGTCATCTGGGTTGGCCCTCAGCCGGGCTCGCTGGACTACCTGCCGCGCGGCTCCGCCACCGCGAGGGCGTTGGACGTCCTCCTTCGGCAGGCCTCGGTACCCGGTCCGGCTGTGCTGGGTAGGTCACCGCCGGAGGAGGGGGGCTTCCTCAACCTCACCCCGATCCTGGCCCTCCGGGGTGGGGAGGTCGGGCACAGATCCTACGCCTTCTTCCGGGGTCTCGGGGAGGGCTGGTTGGGCACGGCCGTGCTGGGGGGCGCCCCCGATCCGGGTCCCAGCGAGCTATGGGTCATCATTCTCATGCTTGTCCCGCTCGTGCTGGCTGTGAGGAAAGTCGGCCTCATGCCTTCCCTCCTCATTTTCCCCCTATCCCTAGCAACGGTGGGAGTCCTTGGACTGTTCGGCATTCCGGCGCCCCCAACCACGCCATTTTTGGCCCCCATGTCCGTGCTGGCGATCCTGGTGGGATGGGCGGAGCTGGGGGCAGGGGGCGGTCACCCCCTGGACTTCAAGAAGAGGCTCACGTGGAGGTTCCAGGCTCTCGCCCCTGCGGCCTTCGCGTCCCTTCTCCCGCTGGCCGCTTTGGCCGTTTTCCAGGGAGTGGCGGGCCTGTCCGCCGCGTTATCCTCGTTCCTCGCCGCCGTGTCGGCCCTGCCAGCCTTTTCCGCCCTTTCCTCCTTCTCGGCGGGAAATCATTAATACTCATTTGGCATGAGGGAACGGGGGCCGTAGGGTAGCTTGGACATCCTTTCGGCTTCGGGAGCCGGAGACCCGGGTTCAAATCCCGGCGGCCCCATGTAGCAACATCTTTATTACGCCCTCTTCATTGGGCCTCGTCAGGATCAGGTGATGAGAATGGCGTACGATCCAACCTCCACGAAGTACCTAATCAAGGCCAGATTCACGGCCGATGGGGTTGTCGAGGTCCCCGACGTGATAGGGGCCATATTCGGGCAGGCCGAGGGGATTCTCGGCCCCAAGCTGAACATCAGGGATCTGTACAAGAGCGGAAGGATTGGGAGGATCGAGGTCCAGCTGGAGAGCAAGAAGGGCAAGACAGAGGGGAAGATCCTCATCCCATCGGGCCTCGAGGCCATCGAGACGGCCATCATCGCGGCGACGCTCGAGAGCGTGGACCGCATAGGGCCCTGTAAGGCGAAGGTCGTGGTCGAGAGCATCGAGGACGTCAGGACGGAGAAGAGGAAGAAGATCGCCAGCAGGGCCAAGGAGCTCTACAAGCAGATAGTGAAGAGCACGAGCGCCCAGGCGGAGGACATAATCAAGGAGGTCAAGAAGTCCCTCGAGGAGGAAGAGGTCATCCTCTACGGGGAGGACCGCCTGCCGGCCGGCCCTGACGTCCCCACCAGCGAGGACGTGATCGTGGTCGAGGGGAGGGCTGACGTCCTGAACCTCCTGAGGCACGGCATCAGGAATGCCATTGCCGTCGAGGGCACCAACGTGCCCAAGACCATAGTGGAGCTGTCGAAGCGGAAGACCGTGACGGTCTTCGTCGACGGGGACAGGGGAGGCGAGCTCCTGCTGAAGGAGCTCCTCCAGGTGGCGGACGTGGACTACGTGGCGAGGGCCCCGGAGAACATGGAGGTCGAGAGCCTCACCTACAAGCAGATCCAGAAGGCGCTGAGGGACAAGGTTCCCGCCGAGCAGGTCAGGGAGCAGCTCTTCGGGAAGAAGAAGGAGGTCAAGCACAGGGCCGCAAAGAAGGGAGCAGTCCTCCTCGGCGAGGACGGTAAGGAGATCGCCTCGGTCCCAGTCTCGGACCTCCACCAGGCCCTCTCCTCCGCGAAGGGCGTCAGGGAGATCGTGCTCGACGGCGTCCTGACGCAGCGCATCGTGGACCTCGCGCACCAGAAGGGGGTCAAGAAGATTAGGGCCGCCAAGATGGAGTCGGTCGTCAAGCTGCCTGCTGGTCTGGAAATCGAGATCGCTGAGGCGAAATAGAGATATTCATCCGCGGATTCCAACCGAGGGACCCGTAGTGTAGCCTGGACATCACAGGGGCCTCCGGAGCCCCTAACCCGGGTTCGAATCCCGGCGGGTCCGCCATCAGGAGTTCCCGACCAGGTTGTCCCCGTACTCCCCCGTCCTCACCAGGTAGATCTCGACCGTGCAACCGGAGAACTCGGGTGAGCCGGAGCCTAGGCCCACGTAACCCTCAACGTGCAGGGTCCTCGTCGACCTGTACCACTTGGCCACCGTTATGACCGGGTAGTCGACGCCGTGGTTGGGCCTAGAGGGGTCTAGGGCGCCGTCGTTTTCGTCCACCCCGTCTGCCCCGAGGTCTATTCCCAGACCGGTGTTGTTGTAGATGCTGACCACGGAGACGGTGACGGAGTCGCCGAGGATGGAGATCCCGTTCCCGCCGTTTTCCCTGACGGTCACGAGGAACAGGCCGATCCCGGAGCCCTCGGCCCTGACGCCGTCGGAGGTGCAGTTTTCCACGAGGGTGTTGGATACCAGCCCTCCATCCCCCACCAGCAGGATACCCGTGGTCCCTCTGGTCACCATGGTCCAGGAGACGGTGTAGGAGTTGCCCGAGAGCCTAACGGCCACGTCCTCCGAGCCGAGTCTGGCGCCCTCCAGGAGGGTAGAGGGTCCCTGAGAGTCGAGTGCGTACCCCAGGACCGGCAGATAGGTGCCGTCGGGCCGGTAGCCCACGCTGATGTTCTGCATCCTGGCCCCGTCGCCGGAGACGAGGATCCCCGTTCCTGAGGTGTTTGAGATGGAGATTCCGTCAATCCTCGCGTCGCCGCCCAGGATCCTCAGGCCCGCCCATGGGTTGCCGCCGCAGTCGATCTCCACCTCCGGCACGTAGATGGAGCCTGTGGCCCCAAGCGGGTTCTCCAGGGTCCAGGTGCCGGGGGTGGGGTCGACGTCGTTGTGCAGCACGAGTTCGGTTCCGTCGTCCAGGATTGCGTCCATCTCCCTCATGGGCCTCACGGTCCACCAGCCGTCGTGCGGGGACCTGATCCTGCTCACGGACCTCTGTCCCCCCGAGAGGACGTTGGAGTTCTGGATGAACCTCCTGATGGTGCCCTGGGCGGCCGGCCACACCTCCTCCTCCGCCCCCAGGGAAACTGTGGGGTATGGGACGGCGTACTTGGCTATGGGAAGCACCGCACCCTGGGAGACGGCGATCCAGAAGACGTCCTCGGTCGTGTGCCTCGTGTTCCCCTCGCTGTCGCTGCCGTGGGTGTAGTCCTCTTCGACGGCGACGGTGAAGTAGGAGGAGGTGAGGGACCTCCTGCGGAGCTCCGAGTTATCAGGCCCGTCGTAGGAGCCGTAGGAGAGGACGAGGATGGGGGGGTTTGGGAAGGAGATGGGGAAGTTCACGGTCCTCCAGCCGTTCGCAATCCCCCTAACGTTGTCGTACGAGACGCCCCACTCCAGGAGGACCGTGTCCCCGCCCATGGTCGGGTAGTGCATGGCCCAGGAGCCGGAGGTGGAGTTCCTCTGGACGGCGATCAGGGCCACTACCTCCGCCACGGGCCTCTGATCCGCGTTGTCGTACTCCTCCTCCAGGGCCACCCGGAAGGCCCCGTCTGAGTCCCTGAGGTCCCTCAGCCTGCACTTGACGAACCTGTGCTGCTGGGAGACGTCGTTGGAGGTCATGGGCTGCGCGAAGACGATGGGGTCCGTGGGGAACCCGATCCAGGAGAGGTCGAAGGTGTCCCACGCGTTGGACACCTGTTTTCCCACGGTGCTCGTCGTGCTGTACTTCTCCGCCCAGATAACGATGCCGTTGACCGTCCAGTAGAGGCCCCTGTCCAGGGCCAGGTAGCCGAAGCTCTCGGACACGTGCCTGTTGTCCCTGTTCGAGGGCTCGACGATCCTCACGTCGAAGCCCTCGGGCCCTGGGTCCTTGATCCTGACCACCGAGGACTGCCCACCGGCCCTGGAGGGGAATTGCGCCACGATCACGGGGTCGGAGAAGGGGCCCGTGAGGGGGACATGGTCCCACGTCCAGGTAGAGGGGTCGTTGCCCACGTCCCCGCTGGCGATGGTGTTCGTGGTGGTTATGAGCCCCAGCTCCATGGGGTCCATGATGCCCATGTCGCTGGCAGGACCCAGGCGGCGATCCCCGTAGTACGCGTATATCGTCACGGTCCCCCCGGCCGGGATCTCCGGTACCCTGACCCAGACCACGCTCGTCCCCCCGGGGCTCCAGGACTGTATCCAGTATCCCAGCTCGCCGCCGCCCTCCAGGTAGAACCTCAGGTCGGACCCATCGGGCTCCAGGTGATCGTAGGGGAACGAAGGCCCCAGCTCCAGCCTGATTTGGAAGTCGCGCAGATCCGAAGCACCGGGGTTGTATACCGTGATGGGTATCCTGTACCTCTCCCCTTCGAAGTAGTCGGAGCTGCTGGAGATGAGGTCGAAGGAAAAGCCGAACTCTATCGGGGGTATGGGGGAGCCATCGTAGTACACGACGCTCAGGTGCTCGTAGCGGTTTTGGGACGGAATCGGTGTGGTGTTGAAGAAGTCGGAAGCGTCGGGGTCCAAGCCCCCGTACACTGGGCCGGACTCGAAGTTCGAGGAGCTCTCGTTCCACGTCACACCGAAGGTCTGCTCGGCCCAGGAGTCGTAGTACGTGTAACCGGGGTTCAGGGGGTCGCTCGGGTAGACGTCCCTTGAGTTCACAACCACGAAGTATATCCCCTCTTCGGAGGGGGCGTAGAGGAAGGTCCCGTCCCCGGCCGTCCGTCCCTCGTCGACCAGGATATCCCCGTCGTCCAGGACATGGTCGCCGTCATCCCGGTAGATCCTGTACCTCACGCCCCCCTTCGGGACGTCCTCGGACGGGTCATAGTGCTTACCCAGATTCCCCTTGTCCTCGAAGACGAGACCGGAGATCGAGGGACCGAGGACCCTGAACGAGAGGGAACACGCGTTGTAGTAGTTATCCCCGTTTACGGGCTCCGCGGGCCTCCCCCTCCTGTGGATGAGGCCGTCCATTGAGGGGCCTATGGTGGAGGAGGAGCAGTCCAAGGACTTCGCTACGATGGTCCAGACCCCGGGCGGGTCGGAGGGCCGGACCTGGTACGCTTGGAGGTTCGTGTAGACGCCGTCCCCCGCCACCGCATCCCCGTGGGTTCCGTCGTCGTAGAGGGTGGCGGTGGCCACGTACACCATGCCCGGGGCGTAGATCTCCGCCACCGCCGAGCAGGTCGGGAAGGCCTCGGACCTTACGTAGACTCCCACGTAGTCCCCCTGCTGGAGCTCATCATCCTCGAGCCAGCCATCCACCGCGAAGCCCTCGGACCTCCCAGCGTCTGCCACGAAGACGGATCCGGTGACGAGGACGGAATCGACGTACACCCAACTCTTGTAGGAATCGTCGGAGAAGCAGTGCAGGAGGATGAACAGGCGTATCGTCGTGCCAGCGTACGGCGATAGGTCCACTGTTACCTCGAGCCAGCCGGAGGAGGCGTATGTCCCGTAGTCCGTGCCCGGATTTGGGTTGTAGTGGTCCACGACCGTGGCGAGGGTGTTGTTGGACGTGTCCCTGAGCTCTATGCTCAGGTAGTCGTAATCCGCCGAGTCCCAGGAATGCATGTTGTAGTGCAGCACTAGGTAGCCGCCCGAACCGGGGACCGCGAAGTCCCTGTAGGCCCAGAGCTCGTTGGTTCCGCCGTCCTCCGGGAAGTCCCTGTAGCCCATGAGGAGCGAGAACTCTCCCGCGTATGGGTAGCCCGGATCCGTTATGGTCCCCGGGGTACCGTATGCGTCGTCGACCGTGTACGGGCCCGGGGGCGAGGCCTCTAACTGGCCGTTGGGGGCGTTGTCCGCGCCCAGGATCCAGGAGGAGGCGTCGCCCCTCTCGAGGCCCCAGTTCGGCCACCCCCAGTACTGGTCCTTGTCCCCGTTTTCCTCTATGTCCCAGTAGAGGTAGTAGGTCCCGGCACCCGGCAGGTCGCTCGCGTTAACCCTCACCAGGAGGCTCTGGTTTCTCCAGAAGATCTCCGACTCGCAGGGAATGGGGGACCCCGTGGGGTCCACGAGCCTCGCCGAGCCGTTCTCAGGCGTTCCGACTATCGACAGGTTCTCGAATGAGGATGAGAGGTTCAGCCAGATGAGTGTCTGTTCCTCGCCTGGTGACAGCTCTATGGGGACCCTGTAGTGCCAGCCGGGGTTCCACCACCCCGGATCGGAGGAGAGCTGCATCGGGGCTCGCTCCGCGAGACGGTATCCGCCCCTAGGGTCGGCCACCACGGCGTCGGGGCCGAACTCCGAAGAGCCGTGGGATGGGTGGATGGTCATGCCCGCGATCAGCGAGCCCTCATCCAGGGGGACCGATTCCGGTATGGCCAGGTCCGCCGCGAAGCCCCCCGAAGCGTCAACGGTGGCGTTTCCCAGGAAGAGGAAGCCCTCTCCGTAACCCCCCTCCACCCTCACCGAGACGTTGAGGGATGTCTGGCCGAGCTGGATTGCCATGAGACCCCCCACGGCAAGCAGTATCAGGAGGATCCTCCTCAGGGCAGGATCACCCCCCTGTCCCAGAGCTCCTCGAGCACGTTCAGGAGGGCCTTCCTGAGGTACGATGCCTCCCTAGGGTCGGTTGCGCTCTTCCTCGCATACCTGATGGCGTCCCTGACCACGTCCATGTCCGTCTCGTAGATCTTGAAGGTGAAGTCCAGGAGGCCCTTCCTGAGCCTCCTGTCTGAGATCCAAACCTCCCTTCCGGAGGACATCCTCACCAGGATTGCGCCGGGCCGGGAGTCCAGGACCGTCCCCAGCACCTCCCCCGTCCCTTCCCTGACAAGCCTCCTCTGGATCACCTACCCACCTCCGGGATCAGGTAGAGCTTAGCGATCCTGGCCAGCTGCTCGACGACGAGCCCCAGGAGCGCGGCGGAGACCGCGATGAAGAGGATGTTTTTGGGACAGGGACGGAGGAGGCCCATGGAGAAGCCCAGTGAGAGGAAGAGGGAGCTCGAGAATGCGAAGGATGCCAAGGTAGGCCTGTTGCCTAGGGCCACCAGTATGCCGAGCAGGGGGGAGATGAGGGAGAGGATGGGATGCAGGGATCCCAGGATGACGCCGTTCAGGACCATACCGGCGACGAGGTACCGATCCCCGCCGTGGAAGACGACCCTGTGTGGGCCGCTGAGTACCCGCCTGCTCAGTCTCGCGTGGAGTAGGAGCTGGACACCCGCGTAGGCGAGATACAGGAAGTAGACGATGCCCGAGAGGAGGATGGAGGATAGTAGGTCGAGGACGACGATCCCGGTCGGCTGGGGAACGCTGCTCAGGACTCCCAGGATGACCCCCCTTGGGATCAGCAGCCAGCCGAATGAGCTGTAGACCACGTCCACGCTGTGGCTCCGCAGCTGTACGTAGCTCCCCGGGAGGAGAATGCCCATCTCCCGCGGTGCGCCTTCGGACAGGACCACGTAGCGCAGGGGGAGGATCGTGTTGTTTATGATGTAGTAAGTGTGCTCCCCGATCCTGCCCCTCCCTATGGTCATGTGTCCGAGGACTGCCAGGGAGAAGAACAGGACGAGGGAGTAGAGGAAAATCCTCTTCGGCGCGAGGAAGGATCTCTGCACGCTGCGGTCCGGGGGGACGAGGAGGAGAGCGAGGAGCAGGACCAGCGTAATCCTGAATGGGAGGCCGTTTAGCAGGAACGCCCCCACCCTGGGGATCTTAACCGGGTGCCCCGAGACTACGGGCACGAGGCCGAGGTAGAGGTCCTCGTCTATGGGCGGCATCACCGGCCCGGGCCTAACCTGGTCCAGGTACTCCTCGTTGTCGCCCTTGGTTAGGAGTCTCCCATCCTCCAGCCTCCCAACGACCCTGTGCGCGACGGCGACCCCGTTATTTGGATCCCTGAAGACGACGATGTCCCCCTTCTGGACCCTCTCGAAGGGAACCTTGAGGACGAGCACCAGGTCCCCCCGGTGGAGCGTTGGTTCCATGGAACTGGAGGAGATGACCCCAAAGGGGGACCTAGAAGGATCGACGGAGGTGACCACTAGCGCGGAAAGGAGTATCAAAAAAATTAGGATGTTTTTGAGGTTTTTGGCCTTCATGAGGCGGACTGGAAGTAGACCACGATGGTGAAGGAGTAGTCGCCGGAGGGGACCGTGCCGTCCACCGTGATCATCACGTCTACCCAGACGAAGTCGCTTTGGGTCGAGGAGGAGCCGTCAGATCCCACCCAGCTCGGGTCCAGGGGCTTGGTGTGTGAATTCCCGTCATAACTCACACTCTGGGTGGTGCCGGAGGAGTCCACTACGGTGGTGTCGTCGCCGTCGCCCGCATTGAGGATGTAGCTCAGGGTATGAGGCGAACCGTCGAAGGCGGTGGTCCTCCCGTTGCTCGGGTT
>QMSR01000032.1 GCA_003649695.1 Thermoplasmata archaeon | reverse complement strand
GTTATCGTGATTAAGCCTCCAGTCATTCCCGCGCCCACGGCCCACTTGTTTACGCGGTCCCAGAAGAAGCCGAGAACGGCTCCCGGGAAGAACTGGGTTATGCCGGAGTAGCCCAGGAGCAGGAGGGCCACGAGCCTCCCGCCGGCGAAGATGGCCAGGAGCATGGCGACGATGGCCACGACGATGACCGCAATCCTGGTCGCGAGGACGAGTTCCCTGTCCGAGGCCCCCGGCTTGATGTAGTTGTAGATGTTTTTGGAGAGCAAAGCCGAGACGGTGAGGAGGATCCCGGAGGCCGTGGAGGTGGCAGCGGCGAAGCCACCCATGCCCACGATTCCCAGGACCCAGGTCGGGAAGCTGACCTCGACCGCCTTGAGGACGGCCTCGTCGGGCTTGCTGAGCTGGATGCCGAGGGCCGCCACGGTGAGGCCGGCGAGCACCACGGGGATGATGAAGACTGTGTAGATGGGCAGGAGGACGTAGGTTCTGCGCAGGGCCCTGATGTCCTTCGCACCCAGGATGGAGAGCCACAGGTGAGGCCACATGAAGAAGCCCAGTCCGCAAAGGATCATGGTGCTCAGGAACCACGGGACCCCCATCGTTCCCTTCGCGCCGGGCAGGGTGAGGTGCTGGGGACTGACCTGCTTCAGGGCTTGGAACATCTCGGAAACCCCACCGAACTTGATGAAGGGAACCGCAAAGAGGATGGCCCAAGCGACCAGGAACATGAGGATGGCCTGGAGCAAGTTGGTCCACGCGATACCACGCAGTCCGGAGGTTGCAACGTAGATCATCATTACGGTCATGCCTACGATGATCCCCAGCCGGACCGAGATCTTGCCAAAGGAGGTCACGTGTAGGATGTATCCCAGGCCCTGGAGTTGCAGCTGTATGTACGGGATCATGAACACGATGCCCACGAGAGCCATGTACACCGCCAGCGGGACACTGCCGTATCGGTCTCGGAACAGGTCCCCCTGGGTCATGTAGCCCAGCTTCTTTCCGGCCTTCCAGACGTACTTGGCGTAGAAGTAGCCGAAGGAGTAGGCCAGGGCCGCGTATCCTATGTACAAAATGGGGGCGCCGTATGAGTAGGCCCAGCCACCCGTGCCGAGGAAGGCGTAGGCGCTGTAAATCTCCCCGGCCATGAGGACGTACATGAACACCAGGCCCAGGGCCCTGCCGGAGACCAGATAGCCCTCCAGGCTGAACTTCCTCTTTATCCCCGCCAGGACGCCGACAACGAGGGTGACGAGGACCCAGATGAAGATCAGCGATACAGCAACAACGGCCTCACTCAACGGCCCCACCCCCCTCTAAGCGGTAGGCGATGTACAGGCAGAGGGAAGTCACGAACATCAGCAACGTGATCCAGAAGAAGAGGGGGGGCATGCCCAGGATGAACGGTTCTGCGCGGTTAAGGAACGGGGAAACGACGATGTGTAAGAACCAGGGTACAACGAGTCCGATGATGACCGCAATGCCCTTTTCGTTTGGCATCATTAAATTAGCGTGTCCTTATTATAAACTTTTTATTAAAGCGGGCCCGGGGGGACTCGAACCCCCGACCTGCGGGTTAAGAGCCCGCCGCTCTCCCATGCTGAGCTACGGGCCCGACCGTTCCTGCATCGCCCCAGGGTATAAATTCTTTAGGAGGGCGGGCCGGGATTCGAACCCGGGTAGACGGGATCTGCAGTCCCGCGCATTACCGCTCTGCCACCCGCCCCGATCGAGGAAAAAATTGAGGGAATAAAACGTTTCAGAACTCGGGGAACTTGGGGGTCTCGGGCTTCTCCTTTTCCTTCTCCTCCTTCTTCTCCTCTCCCTTGGCGTTGATGACGTCGTCGATGCGTAGTACCATGGTCGCCACCTCCCTGGCGCTCTCGAAGGCGTGCTTCTTCACCCTGAAGGGCTCGATGACGTTGATCTCCAGCATGTCCCTTATCTTGCCCTCGACCACGTCGATACCGTAGGTCTTCTTCCCCTCCTCATGGGCCTTCCTGAGCTCGATGAGGATCTTGATCGGGTCCAGGCCGGCGTTCTCGGCCAGCGCCTTGGGTATGCTCTCCAGGGCCCTGGCGAAGGCCTCGATCGCGATCTGCTCCTTGCCTCCCACCTTGGGGGCGTACTTCAGCAACGCAAGAGAAGCCTCGATCTCAGGCGCACCGCCTCCGGGGACCGCAAGCCCGTCCTCGAGGGTCACGCCCACGACGCGGAGGGCGTCGTGGATTGAGCGCTCGACCTCGTCCACCACGTGCTCGGTCCCTCCCCTGACGAGGATCGTCACGCTCTTGGGGTTCTTGCAGCCCAGGACGAAGGTCATCTTCTCGTCGGCCACCTTCCTCTCCTCGACCAACTCCGCCTCGCCGAGGTCCTCGGGGCTGAGGTCGTCGAGGCTGGTCACGATCCTGGCCCCAGTGGCCTTGCTCAGCTTCTCCATGTCGCTCTTCTTAACCCTGCGGACCGCGTAAATGCCGTACTTGGCCATGAAGTGCTGCGCAACGTCGTCGATGCCCTTCTGGCAGAAGACCACGTTGGCGCCCACCTCCCTGATCCTGTCCACCATCTTCTTGAGCTCCTTCTCCTCCTGCTCGATGAAGGCCTTGATCTGCTCGGGGCTCCTGATCTGGATCTTGGCGTCGAACTCGGTCTTCTTGATCTCCAGAGGGGCGTTTATGAGCGCTATCTTCGCGTTTCTCACGATCGTCGGCATCCTGGGGTGGACCTTCTCCTTGTCGATGATGATGCCGTTGATGATCTCGGTGTCCGTGACGCCACCACCGTGCTTCTTCACGATCTTGATGTCATCCACGTCCACCTTCAGCTTACCGTCCACCTCCCTGGCAACGTACTTGACGGCCTTGACCGCAATATCCGCCAGGTGCTCCTTCGCCCCGCCCACGTTCTTGCCGGTCATGGCAGTTATGGCTATCTTCTTGAGCGTCTCCTCGTCGTCCGGATTGACCTTGATGGCGAAGCCCTCCTGCTTCAGGCTCTCAATGGCCTTCTCCACGGCCATCCTGTAGCCCTTGATGATGATCGTGGGATGCACGTTGCTGTCGATGAGCTCCTCAGCATACTTCAGGAGCTCACCAGCGAGGACGACCGCGGTGGTCGTGCCGTCGCCGACCTCCTGATCCTGCGCCTTTGCAACCTCCACCATCATCTTTGCGGCCGGATGCACTATGTCGATGGTCTTCAGGATCGTCGCACCGTCATTGGTGATCGTGATGTCCCCCAGCGTATCGACGAGCATCTTGTCCATGCCCCTGGGCCCGAGGGTGGTCCTGACGGCATCGGCCACCGCCCTCGCTGCAGCAATGTTGTTCTTCTGAGCCTCCTTGCCCCTCTCCCTCCTCGTTCCCTCCTTGAGAATCAACACTGGAACGCCGCCCAACATGGAAATCACCTGAGACGCTAAACTTGTAGTTCTATATAAAGATAGTCATCCCCGGAATGTTCTTTTATGAGTAAAATTAATATTAATTACGATTGTAATATTGTGAAGAGGTGGATTCCTCTTCTCCTGCTCTTCATCCTGCTGGTTCAATTCCAGGCTGAAGGGCAGGCTCCGGCGGGATCCGTCCTAGTTGAGGGCATCAATTGGAGCGATCTCTCGTTCCCGTCAAAGCTCAACAATTTTCAGTTAGGCTCCACGGCGTACAGGAATGAGTTGACTCAGCTCCCCTGGGCCACCGGCGAGTACCTCGTCTGGCTGCAAGAGTCCAACGAAAACTTCGAGGGGGAGGGAATGTTGAAGGCCCTTTTCAGGGACAAGGCGGACTTCCGCTATTCCAGGATGTACGTGGTCGACTACAGGGAGACAGTCCTTTCGGTTACGATGCCCGTCGAGATTCCAGGGGGCTTTGCATTTGCCTACAGCGCGTGGAACAACACCGATAGCAAGGTCGACGCATACCTGGCACTCGTCTACTATTCGGGCACGGCGAACGTGGTGAACGTTACCTGGGGCTCCGACGGCGAGTACGTCCTGGACCTGGCGGTGCAGGGGGACTACGCGTTCGTGGCCTACTATACCTCGTACGGGAACGATTATTATTACACCGTCGTCTCCCTGAACACCTTATCGGTTGTGGGCAGCTACGGCATCTGGTACGACTTCGGGTCCTATGCGCAGCTCCGCATGGCCGCAGGGACCAATTACGTCCTGGCCGCCTTCACAGTAGAGGATACCACGAACGGCGACTCGGAGATCCGCTATGCCATACTCTCGACTTCCGGGAGGGTCGCCTACGGGTGGATCTACTACAGCTCCGTGTACGACGAGTTCCTGGGGCTCAACATAGCCTACGACTCCTCCGCCTCCAAGTTCATAGTGCCCTTCGTTGGAAGCGCTCCGTACGTCGGCTACGCAGTCGTCGACGACAGCGACTCCCCCAGCGTTCTTTACCAGGGCTACCCGGGCGTGGGGGGTTCAGGCGTCAAGGGCCACTCCCCCTCGGCCTCGGTAGGCCCTTCGGGAGCCTTCATAGCCTGGGTTGACGAAACCAACGACGATGTCGTTATCACCACGATAGACTCATACGCATCCGTCTCCTACTCGAACCACGTCGTCTACTCCTCTTCCGGGGACCTAGAGCAGCTGAGGCTCTACGCCCCGCTAGGGAGCTCCGCCATCAGCCTCGCCCTCGTGGAGTTCGATGGATCCAACTACCTTCTGAGGCTGGTGGACTACGACATCGGCACCTGGACCCAGACGGCCACCCTGGACATCGACAGCTCCCAGTACCCGATCATCCCACTTGCGGCCTTCCACGACTCAAGTACGCAGGTTGAGTATTTCGTCCCTTACGTGGTGCAGCGGGAGGTCTCCGGAGAATACCACGATAGGATTCTGATGGTGTACACGGACCTGGAGGACGTTTCCACGAGGCTCTACCTCATGCCCGACGACAAGAGCACCCTGCGCAACGACCTCCTCTCGGACATCGAGGCGGCGAGCGATAGGATCCACGCGGCAATCGCCTTCTTCGAGGATACCGAGATCGCTGACTACCTCGTCCAGGCCCACAACAGGGGTGTGGAGGTCCAGGTGGTCGTGGACGACGACTCTGCAGACTCCCAGGCGGTACAAAACATGATTGCGGCGGGCATAACGGTGGTTACGGATGAGTCCTACGAGCAAACCTACGATTCCATACACATCATGCACTCCAAGTTCCTGGTCATAGACAACATCGTCTACGTCGGCTCCATGAACTTCGACGTGGGATCCTTCGACAACTACGAAGTCGTCATGAGGTTTGAGAGTGAGGCGCTCAGCTACGTCTTCGAGAACGCCTTCTCGGACTACATTAACGGGGACTTCGGGACTCAGGATCCAGACGACGACTCTGGCCTGGCCTTCATCCATTCCACAACCACGGATGAGAACCTCCTCATGCAGGTCTACTTCGGCCCCTCGCACTACGCCTGCTACGATTCATACCAGCTCTGGGAGGCGGGGAAGCTCATCAAATCAGTCTACTCCATGCTCAAGGACGACGATGTCTCCACCCACCTCTACACGGGCCAGTACATCTTCTCCACGGCCTCCGTGGTTATGGACGTGCTCGAGTGGATGACCTCCATGGAGCCCTCGGGCGAGTTCCACGCTGTCTTCAATGAGATCCTCAACGCAGACTCGAGCTACAAGGCCCTTTACTACTTCTGGGAGCACATATCCAGGGATGAGTGGCTTGACGGCGACCCGCCCGTGGTTCTGTTTAGGGGCGGGCCTGAGGGTGTCAAGGTTCACATGAAGCTCTGGGCCCTGTACGGCGACCAAGACTTCTCATACGTCGCCTTCGGCTCCATGAACCCCACGAAGAGCGCCAACCTGAACCACACCGAAACGCTCGTGATCATCAACAGCGCCCAGTATGCGCAGAGGGTCAAGGACTTCATATCGAATCTGCATTCCTCCCTGAAGGGGACTTCGTGGAGGCCCGTGCACCCGGTGATAAACGAGGTGCTCTACTACAGCTCCTCCGGCGTCCAAGGTGAGTGGGTCGAGATCCTCAACCCAACCAACGAGACAATAGACCTCTCCAACTACCTCATCGGGGACTCCGAGAACCCCATGGGGGACGACGAGGGCATGTACAGGTTCCCCTCGGGATCCTCCATCGGCCCTTACTCCTATGCCGTGATAGCCTATGATGCTTCTACATTCGAAACGATTTATGGATTCAAGCCAGACTTCGAGATAGCCGGGACCGACCCTGAGGTGCCTGACCTGACTCCTTACGATACCAGTCTCTTCACTGGTTCGTGGAACCTGGACGACTCCGGGGACGAGGTCCTCCTCTGCCACGTACTCCCGGGCTCGACGTTCATTAAGGTCGTGGACGCGGTGTGGTACGGCTCCAGCTCCTACAACCCGGATCCCGCACCATCGGCGAGCCAGGACAGGTCCATAAGGAGGGTCTCTCCCGGTGAGGACTCCTACGTACCCGCACTGGTCTTCACGGTGAAGGACCCGACCCCTGGCTATGACCCATCCCTGGCCGACGCCGTTGCGGTGCCAGCGTTGCTCATCATCCTCGTCGTTGCGGTCGTTGTCGCAAAGACAAAAATCAGTTGAGGGAATCCAGCTTAGATGATAAGGCTCGTTGAGCTCTCCCTCGGCAGGGAGGAGGAAGAGGCTGTATTGGAGGTGCTCAGGAGTGGGAGGCTGGCACAGGGTCCCAGGGTCGCCGAGTTGGAGAGGAGATTCGCCGAGTACCTCAGGGTCCCCTGGGCCCTGGCAGTCTCCAGCGGCACGGCGGCCCTGGAGCTCTCCCTCAGGGCCCTGGGCATCGGGCCGGGAGACGAGGTCGTTGTTCCCCCGTTCACGTTCATAGCGACGGCCAACGCCGTCCTCTGGGTTGGCGCGAGGCCCATCTTCGCCGACGTTTCCCCGGACACCCTTACCTTGGACCCTGAGGCGGTGAAGGAGGCCATCGGGCCGAGGACCAAGGCCGTGATCGCAGTCCACCTCTTCGGGCACCCGGCGGACTTGAGGGCCCTCTCTGAGATATGCGAGGACGCCCACCTGCACCTCATCGAGGATGCTGCCCAGGCCCACGGGGCCGAGGCCTGGGGGAGGAAGGTGGGCTCCTTCGGAACGCTGGCAGCCTTCTCCCTCTACGCAACAAAGAACATGACCTCCGGGGAGGGGGGAATCATCGTCGGCCACGACGAGGGGCTCAGGAGGAGGATCGAGCTCCTCAGAAACCAGGGCCAGGAGGAAAAGTACCTCCACGTGTCCCTTGGCATGAACTACAGGCTCACGGAGCTCCAGGCCGCCCTGGCCCTGGTCCAGCTGGGGAAGCTGGAGGAAAACGTCGAGGCCAGGAGGAGAAACGCCGCCATCCTCAACAAACTGCTAAAGGGGGTCGTGGAGACGCCTAGGGAGGAGCCCTGGGCGAGGCACGTCTACCACCAGTACGCAGTCCTCCTCCCCGAGGGAACCCCGAGGGAGAGGGTCAGGAAGAGAATGTTGGAGGAAGGGGTGGAGACCGCGGTCCACTACCCGAGGACCATCCCGGAGCAGCCCCTCTACAGGAGGCTGGGCTACGACGCCGCGTGCTGCCCAGTCTCCCTGGGAGCCTCGAGGAGGGTGCTAAGCCTGCCAGTGCACCAGGGACTCGGAAGGGCAGAGCTAGAGAAGGTGGCCACCTCTCTAAAAAGGGCGCTCGAATCTTGAGTGGGATGCTGAGGGTCGGGGTGATAGGCGTGGGCTCCTTCGGGAGGGCCCACGTTAGGATCTACTCGGAGCTCCACAAGGAGGAGAGGGTGGAGCTGGTCGGGGTCCATGACATCAACGAAGAGCTCGCAAAGGCCGTAGCCAACCTCCACGGGACCAGGGCCCTGCCCCTCGAGGAGCTCCTCAGCAGCGTGGATGCGGTCAGCGTGGTCGTCCCGACCTCCAAACACGCGGATGTGGCGGTTCCCATCCTCGAGAGGGGGATATCGGCCCTGGTTGAGAAGCCCATCGCGGACTCCGTCCCCAGGGCGAGGGAGATCATAGAGGCCGCGAAGAGGGGAAACTCCGTCCTCATGGTCGGTCACATCCTGAGGTTCCACCCGGTGATCCTCCAGCTCAGGAAGATCCTGGGTAAGCTGGGAAGGCTCGTCTCCCTCGGCGCGGAGAGGATTGGCCCGTTTTCGGAGAGGATCAGGGACGTGAGCGTGGTCCTCGATCTGGGTGTCCACGACATAGACATCTTCAACATGTTCTACGGGGGGGCCCCGAGGAGCGTAAGGGCCTCGGGCGGCTCGTACATGCACCCTTACGGGAAGATGGACGCGATTACGGCCCTCTTCGATTACGGCTCCGGGAGGGGGGCTGTGCTCAACACCAACTGGCTCGCCTACAGGAAGGTTAGGAGGCTCAGGCTTACGGGGATACACGGACACGCCGATGCTGACTACATCCACAACAGGATCGAGGTCTTCCTCCCTGAGTCGGAGATGCAGCTCGTGGCCGGCGGGAAGGAACCCCTGAGGGCCGAGATAGAGGCCTTCGTCGAGGCCGTGGAGGCCAGATCAAGGCCACCGGTGACCGGGGAGGAGGGGCTCGAGGCCCTGGCCGCCGCCCTGGCCGCGGAGATGAGCGCTTCGGAGGGTAGGGAAGTCCAGCTGGGGGAGGTGCTCCAGGATTGAAGCCCCTGGGGTTGGGCAGGGAGCGGGTGAAGGAGGC
>QMSR01000261.1 GCA_003649695.1 Thermoplasmata archaeon | reverse complement strand
TATACAAAAATAAAAGGTGTTATAACTCTGGAATTTGCTTTAGTATTCCCTATGTTCTTGGTCTTGATTTTTGGGGTAATGGATTTTGGTAGGCTCTTTTTTGCTTACCATACTTTGCAATATGCAACTAGGGAAGGGGCTAGACTTGCAATGGTAGGCTATAAGCTACAAGATGAAGGGGGGAATGAGCTTACAAGACTTGAATCCATAATAAAGATCATTAAAGAAAATGCTTCTTTAGCCGTAGATCCTGATGGGTTAAGTATCAGCATCTTCCCGGTTGATGAAGATTATGGTGATCCAGAAGGTTGGGAAGGTATAACAGACCCGGGTAGACCAGGGGATATTATGCGTATTAGGGTAAGATATACTTATCAGTTTATAACACCCCTGATTGCTAACTTTTTTACTGATGGTAAGGTAATCATTCAGGCTGAGACTACTTACAAAAATGAACCTTTCCGAACATAATTTTAATAGCAAAGGCATAGCAGCACTGGAGTTTGCCCTTGTTGTCCCAATAGTTCTTATTTTGGTATTTGGTGTGATCGATTTTGGGAGATTGATCAATGCCAGATTTATAATTGCTAATGTAAGCTATGAAGGGGGAAATTTGGCCTCACGTTATAGAGACATAAAAATCGAGCATGAGGCACAAAGTCTCCTTGATTTGCTTGTAATATCTGCCAAACCCCTTGATATTGACAACCTGGGGAAAATAATCATCTCTAAGATCAGAGCAGCTGATTTTCCAGATGAGCAACCCACTGTGGCTGTTCAGGTTGAAAGGGGTGGTCTTAATGTGGAAAGTAGTATTGGTAATGATAAACCGAATTTAGGATTATCACCAGAGTTGTATAACCACCTAGTATTTAAAGAGGAAAATGGAACATCCGATATTCTTGGGGTTACAGTAGTTGAGGTATTTTATAAATATAACTCAATCACACCATTAGGTAACTTGATTGGAGGGCTCTTTTCAGAAGATAGGAGTCTGATTTTAAAAAGCAGATCCTGTTTTTAGGAGAAAAAGATGAAAGATCTTAAAAATCAAGCTGGTGCGATAGTAATAATACTTGCTGTCTTGCTCAGTATATTCCTAGGGCTTATGGGCTTGGGAATAGAGGTAGGAAAATGGTATCTGGTGAAGGCCGAGATGTCTAAAGCAATAGATGCAGCAGCACTTATGGGAATTAAAAATATATCAAATCCTTATGTAGACTTGGACCAACTGATGCAGGAGACGGCAAAGGAAAATTTCCCTGATGGATACCTAGGTAGCAAGTCCCTTTCTGTTCAGAGTGAAGTTGACTTAGAGAACAAGGTAATTACAGTAACAGCAGAGGCCAAGGTGAACTCAATTTTTGCAAAGTTGTTTGGAATTGAGACTATTCAAATAAGTAATATGGCAAGGGGCAGAAGAGACAGAGTAGAAATCATGTTAGTTTTAGATAGGTCAGGCTCTATGAGTAGGGCGCTGGATGATTTAAAAGATGCTGCAAAAAACTTTTTGGATTTTTTCGAAGATACCCAGGACGAAGACAAAGCAGGTCTTATTACCTACGCTACTGGGGTAAAGGTAGATTTCCCACTTGGTTATAATTTTGTTGACAGTATGAAGGATGCTATTGATGATATGAGCATACCTCCTAAAGGTGACCGTGATACCAATATGGAGGATGCTTTAGACCAGGCCGATGATGACACAGACCGAAACGGCAATCCCACCATAACCTTTACAGACCAAACAGATGTTCCAGAAGATGAGCGTATTCAGCAATTTTTACTCTTCTTCTCAGATGGGAGGGCTACTTCCTTTAGAGCGGATTTCTCCAGAAATGGTAATAAATATAATGTGGTAATTCCTGACCCTTATGATGTAGATTGGGCTGAAGGCTATCTCCACGACCCTTACACAGGTAAATCAATGGGTATAAAGTTTATGCCTACAGGAGATGGGAAAAAATCAGGGGAAAGTACTTGTGGGAGGAAAACTACTAGATGGTGGATATTTGAAGATTATCCTATAGAAGGTTATGATTACCCATATTGCAATATTCCTGAATATAAGTTGAAAAGATATGTATACGCCACTGCCAAACAGATGGCCATAAAACATGCCCAAGAGCTAAAGGATAAGGGCATAAAGATCTATACCATTGGTCTTGGAAGTGTAGATAAAGAGCTTCTTGCAGCTATTTCAAGTGGTCCTGAATTCCAGTATTACACTCCGACTTCAGACGACTTAAAGGCCATTTTTAATGCCATTGCCAAAGAGATAAAATTGCGTTTAGTAAGATAACAAATAGGCCCTTACTAAGGTTTAGGATGGCCCTCTTTTTTCAAGGATATGGCAATATTGAATCTTAAAAAATGACAAAATATATAATTTAAGCTCTTCTAGTCCCTTTCAATAGATAACGACCAGCATCATTTTGATAAAGTTTTTTCTCTGCAGTAAGTTTCCTTAAAGTAAGGATCGCAGTACTGTAAGAAAGCCC
>QMSR01000260.1 GCA_003649695.1 Thermoplasmata archaeon | reverse complement strand
TACTCACTTTCCCTAATCGGGGGTGACACAGTAGAGTCTCCTAAGACCATTATCAATATTACAGTAATAGGCCAGGTAGAAAAGGACAAAATACTGCTTCGTAGCGGTGCCAAGGTAGGGGATGCCATCTTTGTGAGTGGTCATTTGGGCGATGCGGCCGCTGGCCTTGCATTGCTAAAAAAGGGACTTGCCTCCCAAAATCCACTATTTTCACAACTGGCACTGGCCCATCTTTTATCAGAGCCTGAACTTGCACTTGGGCAGTGTTTGGCAAATACAAAAAAGGTTCATGCCGCAATCGATATCTCAGATGGAATAGCAAAGGATCTAAGGCTCCTCTGTGAGGCAAGTGGGGTGGGCGCAAAAATCCATCATGACCTATTGCCCATTTCTGATGCCTGCTATGAGGCGGCCAATCTTCTTAATGAAGACCCCATTAATTGGGCAGTAGGGGGCGGGGAGGATTATTGTTTGTTATTTACTGCCCCTAAGGATCAAGCAAAGGATATAGAAAAGACAGTAAGTACTACCTTAAATAGAAAATTGTATATAATTGGTGAGATTATTGAGAAAGAGGATATTTATATAGATACAGCAAAGGGCCTAAAGAGGCTTAAGGTAAGTGGATTTAACCATTTTTTATAAGATCAAATTATCGTTGACATTTTTAGCTATTTTTGCTAGTTTATTCCAAAAGACACAAGGGGGTCTTTATGCCTAGAATCTTATTAGCCACTGATGGGTCTTTACATGCATTAAATGCTGTAAAGTATATAGGCCTTATGTTTAAGGAAAAAGATGTAGATATTTTAATTATCCATGTTTTGCCATCCCTTCCACCTATCCTGACAGAGAGGAGATTTGAGGATAGGGATTTTGTTAATTGGCAGATTGACCAAAAGGAAAAATGGATTAAGAAACATGAGGAAAATGCCAATCGTATCCTAAATGAAGCCAAAGAGACCCTCCTTCGCTTAGGCATTAAAGAAGAAAAGATAGGGACAGAGGTCTATTTTGGCAGATCCACTGCCGCTAGAGACCTGATCTTCTATTTCAGGGGAGGGGCATTTGACGCTGCGGTTTTGGGTAGGAGGGGTCTGAGCAAGATCGAGGAGCTTATTATGGGCAGTGTCTCTGAAAGGATTGTCCATGCTGGAGACATACCGCCTGTTTGGATTGTGACAGGGGCAGTAGATTCTAAAAAGGTACTTATTCCAGTAGATGGTTCAGCACATGCAGAAAGGGCTGTAGAACATGCTGGTCTGATGGTGGCTGGTATACCTGATGTATCTATTAATTTGTTTCATGTCTTAAGCGAAAAATACCTTGAATATGGAGAAGATTTGGGCACTGAATATTGGAGTACTTGGACAAAGGAGAGAAAAAAGACCATAGCCTCCTTTTTAGATAAGGCCAAAGAGATGCTCCTTTCAATAGGCATCCCCGAAAATGCTATCAGCACTACATTTAAAGAGGGTGGTGATACAGCAAAGGAGATTTTAAAGGCCCAAAAAGAGGGTGGTTATGGGACTATTGTTATGGGCAAGAGGGGACTTTCTGGGATAAAGGAATTTATAGGAAGTGTTTCTAAAAAGGTATTGACCCACGTGAACAATTGTGCCGTTTGGCTTGTAAGATAATTAATCTATCTTAAAGCCCAGGGTTTTCCCTAGTTTTATTAGCTCCTGGGGTAATTTTTTATATCTATTTTTGGCAAGGTACATGGTCTCCCAAAAGAGATTCTGGGCCTCCCATAAAAGATAAGGAGGAAAAAGGGAGTAGTAGATATTTAGGGCACGATATATAGGTTTACAAAGGGATATATCCAAGTCTTTTTTTAAACTTCTAAGCCCCTTTTCAATGAATTCCTTAAGCCTCTGCTGTATGGCATTTGTACTCAAATCGATTCCCCATCTCTCAGCCTCTCCTTTTACCACCTCCCACTGGTTTTCCTTTCCCTCAATGGCCTTTTCTATTTCTTCATAGGCCTTTTCTTGAAGCACCATCTTCACTATTGTCAAAAATGTCTCCTCTATTGGGATCTTTAGTTCGTGGAGATTAAACATAAGTTCTTTGTTCTCCTCATAAAAAAGACGATAATTATTTTTTAAGATAGCCAATTTTTCATCTAGCAACTTTAATGTTATCTCACGTCTATTGTCAAAAAAGAGGTCTTTTATCTCATAATGATGGGGTAAGGCCCGAAGGGTGTTTCTTATTTCATAAAAGGCCAGATCAGAAAATCCCTTCGATAGTTTTTCTTTCAGTGAGGTATCTGGTAATATGCCTCCCTCTATTGCCAAGCCACCAAGGTTTAAGACAGCTAGCAGATTTTTTTCACTCTCTTCACTTCTTATATGCCTTGCACTTAATTGAACAAATGTCAAACTACAGCCAGATGCCTCATGTGGCTCATAATCATTAACATTGACAAATGCTGTGTAAAAAGGTCTTGACCTAAATTCCATTCCCTTGACTATATGGTCAAAGGCAAAATGGAGAGAGAG
>QMSR01000259.1 GCA_003649695.1 Thermoplasmata archaeon | reverse complement strand
TTCGCGGCCCGGCCCCCTTCGCCCGAGGTGATGCTGCCGGGGATGATGAGAAGGATGAACACCAGGAATATGGCGATGTGGGTGGTTGGGTGGCTGGTCATGGAAATATGTAGCTGTACGGGATATATATAAAGATTGGAGCGAAGGCGGGCCTGTTCGCAAAGGTCAGGGTGATCGGGAGTTGTTGTGCCGTCTATGGACCAAACGTCTCTCCGTCCCCGTCGGCCTCCGGCTCGTCCTCCTACTCGTCCGCAGGCTCGCCCGGCTCGTCCTGCTCGTCCGCAGGTTCCGGGAGTTCCCCGCCGTGGGCGGAAGGCCCTGCCACACCCTCCGGGCCTTTTCCCTTCTTCTTGCTCACTGCAAAGTAGATAACAATACCGATGAACACGAGCAGGAAAAGCAGGAACAACAGCTCCTGGGTACCCACAAGATGGTCATTGGAGCCGGTGTCGATGGAGACCCGACCGGCCTCACCCTCGCCCATGCCATTGACCGCTACGATGCGGTATGTGTAATGGCTGTTCGTCGAGGCATTGCTGTCAATATACTTGCAGGTCAGGACCTGCGCGATCAGCTGCTCGTTACCGGTCCTGTCCTCTCTGTAGATCCTGTAAGAGGTGATATTGGACCCCCCGTCGGATGAAGGCTCGGACCAGCTGAGATGCACGTCGCCATCCCGGTATTGCGCCTTTGGATCGCCTACCGCAGAGGGGACCGTGGCAGGTATCGCCTGGAACATAGCTGAAATGGGACCTTCACCTATCCGATTCGTTGCGGACAGCGCGATGAGATATGTATATCCGTTCTCAAGCCCGGAAAGGACAACAACGCCGGTGTGGTCGGTGCTTGTGGCCATCCACATCTCATCATTGCTCCAGCCAATATAGACAGTGTATCCCAGGCATGGGGCACCACCATCATCATCAGGTGCCGAGAAACGGACAGTGACACTCTCATTCCCGGCATGGACACTGATATTCGTGGGAGGAGAAGGGAGGCGTGCCGGCCTGGCAAGAATGGTCACGATACCGCTTGCACCCTCGGAGTTCACTGCACGTACACCGAAAGTGTAATCCACACCATTGGTCAGACCCGTATCATTGAAATAACGCTCCGGAACACCGGACATGATGATATCGCCCTGTGATGGGGCCATCGAACCAGTTACCCGGTAGATGTCATAGCTGATCCCGACCGCACCGCCATCATCCTCCGGAGGGCCCCAGCTCAGGTTCACGAACATGTCGCCTTCCCTGGCAAAGATGTAGGCGGGCCCCATCGGCGGGAAGATCATACTGACGGGAACTATCTCCGAGAACGCACTTTCACCGGCAGCGTTCCTGGCGGTCACTGCAAATCGGTATGTTTCACCCCGGGACACGCTATCAACGGTGTAAGATGTGCCGCTCAGGCCTCCCGCTATCGTTGTTGCATTCATGTCTGCCCCGAACTTGTAAAGGTAGTATCTCAGTGTGCTCGAACCGCCCCAGTTCACGGGAGGCGACCACGATATACCGACCGTCGTATCACCCTTCACACACACGACATCCAGGGGTTCGGAGGGGAGGCCCATGGGTGTCGCATTCACTTCCGAGGAGAAGAGGCCCTCTCCCTTTTCGTTCTCCCCGCTCACCTGAAAGGTGTAGCCCGCACCATTGGTGAGCCCTGTGGCGGTGTACCTTGTTCCGTTCAGTCCGCCGATGAGGAGCGTCATATCGCTTTCGGCCTGTTCTCTCTGGTACACATTGAACGTGAGGTTCTCCACACCACCGGTATCCGCGGGGTACGACCAGGAAAGGTTCACCGATGAATCATGTGACGAAGCCGTCAGGTTCAGCGGACCGGACGGGACCCCCAACGGCCTTGCTGAGATGTACCCGCAGACCGGACCCTCCCCCGCGGGATTGAGGGCACTTACCGAGTAATAGTAGGTCCTGCCTGTCACCAGGCCAGTGTCATTGAACCAACGGAGCGGTCCGTCCGTGGAGGCATACTCCGTGAGATTGTCAGGGGAGGTCCCTCTGTAGATGACGTATCCGTTGACGGTCTCGTAGCCAGACCCCGGAAGGGACCATGAAAGGTTCACGTTGGTCACTCCCGTGGCCGTTGTGAGGTTTAGAACCCGGGACGGCTTATCGAGGAAGACAAAGGAGGAGATGTACACTTTTTCAAAATCCTGAGAAGAATTGTAACTCCCATCGTATACTCCCTCTGTGGTCTGGAATCCTTCTGAATATATCCCTCCCGTAACATATACATCATACGAATCCACATAAATACCCTCGAGCCTATCACCCCAAAAACTCGAATAATCCAATATCCCCTCACTTGTGAACCTACATAGTATTCCTATTCCTTCTCCATTTTCCATTGTTGTATTTAGTGCATCTGCTGTGAGAGGGAAATCAGCTGAATATGAAAGTCCCGTAAGATAGACATTTCCCTGTCCGTCCACAGCAATCTCAGACATGGGGCCCGCGCAAGACGTATCGTCAGAGCTAGAACCACCT
>QMSR01000258.1 GCA_003649695.1 Thermoplasmata archaeon | reverse complement strand
TTTCAAGGTTGGAGAGAGTTTATGTAGGGAACTCAAGGCCTTCCCGGGGAATCGCTATTAAGGTCGCACGTCTGGAACCTGCGCCTTCCAGACCATCCAGAGTTATACCTGACAAGATCTGGCATCTCAGGGAAAAATACCACCTTCTGGGGAGAACCCTATGAATTACAAGGAAGCTATATTCCTGGTCATGGAAGAATGCTTTCCCGTGATGATCGCTCTTGTTGTTGCGACTACTGTGATCTTCACAGCCTCCGAGGTGTTCCGGGCTGTCCGTGCCGAGGATGAGATGCTCCTCTATGCTCTGAAGCACGGTCAGGCTAAACTTGGTAAGAACGGCGAGATAGAGATCATTCCGGATATAACGAGGCAGAAGAAGGGGGCCCCATAAGGAGAATGGCTTTGACACCCGAGAAGCTGGTAATATTGGCTCATAAGACAAGGAATCATATGATAGCCTTGATCATTTGTTGTGGGGTTCTGGCCATGTTATCAATGGTATATTTGGAAACTGTCTGGTTCAGTAGTGAAAAGGCCCGGGTAATTGGAGGAAAGTGATGAGGTTGACTGGTCCCGAGACTCTGTATCTGCTCTTGACCCATCAGTTCCGGGACCTCCTGATCTGGGCCATCGTTATATTCCTCACGACCTTTGCTATCCACATCCTTATCGAGGGGCAAATGCTGAGGATCAGAAGATTGAACAAAGTCCTAGAGCAAAGGATATCCGCACCATGCATACCTACAAAGAAAGCATTCTAGCTGCTATAATTTACCTGATTGAGAAGGACGGGATTCCTCTTATCGTTGCTATTTCTATATTTTTGGTTCTTCTTGCTGTTCAGGATGCAAGGAGGGATCATGGTATGGATGGTTTGATTGCCCGGCGGAGGGTGATTATAGTGCTTGATGTAGATAAGAAGGGCGGGAAGGAGTACAGTTTGGAGATCCGGCCTCAGGCTCCAGGGGAGAAATAACATGATCGCTCTGATCCTGATACTGGTTTCTTTTACAGCCTTTCTAGGTCTTGCCCGTCTATTCCTCTATATTATAGAGGAAGAGGATCCCCCCGTCGGATCTCTTGAGGAGCAGTTCTTTCTGAGAACATCCCCTCCCTCCACATTGGAGGGCTATATCTATCGGGTCCACTTCTTCAGATATACCACTCAGACAAAGCGGGCCCGGCTTGATTCTATACACGAGGACTTACTCCGTCAGTTGTCAGAACCCCGACCCATCGTCAGTGAAATTGTCCATATTCAGAGAAGAGGCCCCCTCCTCACCGACCCATGGAGGCAACCGGGCCCGGATAGCATACTCAAGAAGAAGCTGGACCTCCTGAAAAGAAGAAAGATATTGCTGGAGATCTCGTGAATTACAAAGAAGCCCTGATCCTAATCGCAGAAGAGTACCTTCCAGTCGGGATTGTCTTAATCTGTACCTCCGCCGTCGTATTCCTCTTCTACGATAGCCTGGTCTATGTACATGAGAGCAGAGAACTCCGGCTCCAGGCTTTTGAACATGGCCAGGCCAAACTTAATAAGGACGGCAATATAGAGATCATTCCGGACCTGATCAGATCCGAGGCCGACGAGAAGAATCCGATCCCGGACAAGGTTGAACCACTAAGTAGGGATCAGTTACAGGCCATGCATAGGGAGAGGAGAAGATATACTGGTTTAATAAGTGGTTTATGGATCTTCTTCCTCCTGGAAACTGTTGTTCTCGCTTCCTTCCTCATCTTCCGGCGTCTTGGTCTTATCGTCTGAAAAACTTCCCCTGTCCCACTAGATATCATCGACGGCGGGGAAAGTTTGAACCATGACGGCATTCACCATAATAATCAGCCTGATCTTCCTGTTCTTTATCTGGGACGAAGACCCGGAAACCCGACTCCTGCGCAAAATAGGCCGACACCCAGACAAATACAGGCTCAGACTCCAGCAATTAACCAACAGAGGACTGACCAAAGAGGATGCCCTGATACACCTGATCCTGCTGGCCCTCGCGCCTGACCCGAAATCCCGCCAAAAGATCAGGAAAAACATCAGGAACCACAAACTCTGGGACCAAACCCTCAAAAAACTAGCAGAAACATAAAAAATCCTCTCCCCAACATAAGAAATCCTATCCCCCGATCCCCTGATCCTGCCCGACCGAACCGAATTCCCGCCATCACGAAGAATAGCTTCAGCTCAGGCTTAAATATGAAGATGAATAAGCTGAAAAACTGACCCTGCCTGACCGAATTCCTGCCATCACGAAGAACGATTCCTAAATGAAGAAATGAATAACTGAAAAGCTGGACCTGAATGCGCGCATAGAACTTCCGTCCCTCCGGGGATCTTTCTCCCAGGGGGGGGCCAGGTCCGGATCAGACCTCGTTAGAATACTTAGAATACGGATATGGAGCTAGGATCGGCTTTGTTCAGTAGGTTCAGGGGTTCAGGGGTTCAGGGGTTCAGTAGGTTCAGGGGTTCAGGGGTTCAGTAGGTTCAGGGGTTCAGGGGTTC
>QMSR01000257.1 GCA_003649695.1 Thermoplasmata archaeon | reverse complement strand
TTGGCTTTCATTTTTACTATAACAACCATAAAATCATCGTTAATGATAAGACTGTTAACATAATCTTAGCATGTACAGGCATTGAAAGTATGGCTCTCTTTTTTGGAGTTACTATGGCAACCAAAGCAGAATTTAAGCGAAACTTGGCAGCTTTCTTAGTTTCTGTTCCAACAATTTACTTTTTGAACTTGCTAAGAAACATTTTTGTTTCTTTAAGCTATGGATACTCTTGGTTTGGGGAGAACAGTTTTTACATAGCCCATCATGTAATATCAAAATTTTTGGCAACTTTAGCATTAATTTTAATATCTCTGGCAGTATTCAAAATAATTCCAGAGTTGCTTGATTTGTTGTACGATGTCAAAAATGAAATAAAGGCTGTGGTGGTTAGATGATAGAAAAAAGTGGATTTAGGATAATATTGGTCGAATTTATTTTGTTATTTGTGTTTTTACAATTGAACTACCATCTTGCTTTAGTTCTTTTAATAGCCTTGGTTTTCACACTAATCTTTTTCAGAGATCCTCCAAGAAAAGTTGGTTTGCACGTTGTATCTCCAGCAGATGGAAAGATAGACTACATAAAAGGTAATCGCCTTGAAATATTTATGTCAGCCTTTGATTGCCATGTCGTTAGAGCTCCAATAAGTGGCTTTGTAAAGAGCGTCTCCTTTAAAGCTGGAAGGACACCTCCAGCTTTTAGAAGAGTTGAAGATGCCAAGAGCAATGAAATAATTATTGAAGGCAGAGATGGAATGTTTAAAGTTGTGCAAATAGCTGGAATCTTTGCAAGACAGATTGTATGCTACGTTTCTCAAGGAGACATAGTTGAGAAGGGGCAAAAAATTGGAATAATAAAGTTTGGCTCAAGGGTAGTTTTAGAAGTCCCCGAAGGATACATTTTTACAAAATCTGTTGGCGAAAAGGTTAAAGCTGGGGAGACGATAGCATTAAAGCATGATGCTCAAGCAGCTTAAAGTAGCTGATATTTTTTCAATACTTAATGCTACTTTCGGCTTTGGTGGTATACTTTACCTCTTTAAATCTGGAATTAATGCTAATACCTTCTATTTCCTATACTTATCATCCTTTATGGATGGAGCTGATGGTATCGCTGCAAATAGGTTTGGAAAAAGCCCATTTGGGAAAGATTTGGATTCTCTTGCAGATTCAATTTCTTTTGGGTTGTTCCCAAGTTTAATCTTGGTTTACAACGACAATACATTGGCAATACCAGCCCTAATTTTTGTTATAGCAAGTATATTAAGGTTGGCGAGATTTAACGTAATTGAGGCTGAAAACTTTGTTGGATTTCCCACTGTAGCATCAGCTTTGCTTTTAACATCCCTAATTAGGTTAGATTTTGCGTTAGGCATAATTTTCATTGTAACTGTATTTCTTGCATTTTTGATGATTTCAGACATTGAATATGTTAAAATAAGAAACAGAGCCCTGCTACTATTGTTGGGATTTGTGATTTTACTATGCTTTTTTGTAAAAATTGCAGTTTACATTTTACTTCTCCTTACGTTAATATACCTCATATCTCCAGTTTTCATGGGGGTGGTTAAATGGAAGAAGTTGTGAAAGCAGCTTTTGAGCTTGGGATAAAGCTTGGTGCAATTTTTCATCAATTTATTGGCACTCCAGTGAGCCTTGAAAATGCTAAGATGATTGAAAGAACAATGGAGAGCTGTTTAAGACTGCAACCTTACGTTGTTAATTCCTACGTTAACATAGACAGAGTTAAGCTTGTAGAAAAGCTTTCAAAGTTTAATTATACATCTTTAAGTGGAGATATGCTTTATGTTAGAGTAAAGATCAAAGTAGGAGATACTGAAGTTGAGGGAGAGCTTAAATGGGATGAAGAATTGAAATATCCTTTAATGAGGTTGACTTCTCAAACGAAATAATTTACAATTTTTTTAAACGATTTGATAAGAATAAGTATCTGAGTAAAAATTCGGGAGAAGTAACTTTGTTTCGACAACTATCGATAAAAATTACGAATTTGTATTGTCATTCTCACAATCGATTTTGTTTTACAGTTTATGGGGAAAATTATAAGTTTACGATGCAAACTAATAAAGAATTAAAATTTTATTTTTTAATTTTTCAATTTAAAACTAAAATAGGAAAATCTAAGATTTGCATGTTGCTTGAGTAACTAGTTTGTAGTGATCTATTTTTCCAGACGTATGATACACGATTATTTCGAAAGGTGACGTTTCGCCAGGAGCTAACTCGTCGATCCTAGAATATGTATATTCTGCACCAATTACCTCTCCTTTTGCATTGTAAAGCGTTGAAATGATTTCTACGTTCGATACGTTACAGTTGCCTATATTTTTCACTTCTCCCACAATATGGTAATGACCAAGGTGGTCGTAATAACCGTTGTCTTTTAGAACTAAAATGTCTCTGTAAGGTATTAGTTCGTATTCGATTTGTAATTTATAGCAGTCTACATCTGCTTGTTCTGTGTAGATTATTTCAAAAGGTGATTTTTCACC
>QMSR01000256.1 GCA_003649695.1 Thermoplasmata archaeon | reverse complement strand
TTGATTTTGTTTTGCATAATTTTTTTTGTTAATTTTTAATTTACAATCTGTAGGGGCATGATTCATCATGCCCGTTATATTTTGATGATTGTTAAATTCATTATTATTATGAAATTATTACGGGTTTGATAAATCAACCCCCTACATTGTAATTTATTTTGTTATCTTTACCAATGGCCGCAAAATCAACCTAACCACACTTCTTGCCCAAACCCTGTGTCTAATATAATCAGCCACCCTCGGGCTGTATTTATAATACATCTTTACAAATGTTTTGCCGTAATTATTGTTTAACAAATGCTGATCCCTGAATCTGCTTAAAATCTTCACTTCTTCTGCCATAGGTGTGCCGTAGGCTGCTGTGGCTATAAAACAACTTCCACCGCCGCCGCTTGTGCTTGTGTTATTGTTGGTGACCTGGGTACTTGCCACACTAAATGTAATCGCGAAATCATCTGGATTTGTGTTGTCTAATTCATCTTTGCATTTTACATAATATGTGTAAGTTCTGCCGTTTTCTAATCCAGTTATTTCTGTTGTATGATTTGTGCCTGTAGTATTTAAAAATTCTGTCATATCTGCATAGCTTGCGCTTTGTGTCATAGAATATTTACAAGTCGCATCCTCATCTGTACTTAAACTTATATCCTGAGATATTGTATCAGCATCTAATTCGCCCTGCGGAAAAGCATTGCTTCTTACAGGCGGAGTTGTGTCAGAAGATGCATTTGCCACAGAAAAACTTATTTCAAAATCATCTGTGTTTTGGTTTGGAGGAGTGGCTGTGTCCTGGCATCTTATGTAATAGATGTAAGAATTTCCATCTGATAGGTTGGAAACTGTGGCTGTATGGGTATTGGCCTGCCCTGAACTTAGTTGAAGAGTCATTGAATCATAATCTATTCCCGCTGTTTCAGAATATTTGCAAGTGGCTGTTTCGTTGGTGTCTAATGAGATAATAGTTTGTGTTGTTCCTGAGGTTACAGTTCCGGTAGGTTGAGGGTTAGAGCGGGAGGGAGGGATTGTGTCGGGCCCAGATTGAATTCCAACCAAACTTATATCCGCTCCCACATCTGTCCCGTCGCTTGCTGCATTCTTCCCAGCCGAACCACCTGCAAGCGCAAAATCAGCACTTGCAGAAGGAGAGCCTCCGCCAACGAAAGTAGGTGCAGAATTGAGAGAACCTGTGCCGTGACCAATACCTTGCCATCTAAAAAATGTATAATGCATTCCGAATCTATTTGCAATAATAGAAGTATCTGATTCGTAAAAAAGATTGTGGTCACAGGTAAAGTTACAGTCGTAAGGAGACGAATCATAAGCACCTATGGTTATCGCCCGTCTTTCGCCGACAGTACCATAATCGAAAAATATATTGTCTCTAATTGTAACATCAAATAGTTCGTCGTATTCACTTTCTTTACTAACAAATGATGCACCATAAAAAGTATTATGGGTGTATGTGGAATAGCTACCCCCCTCTTGAGCAACATTATAATACGTGCGTACTCCATACCGACAGTTGACTATTAAATTATGTGTAATTGTAGAATAGTCCGAGTTAGTGTGAATAGCCTCTTTGCAATCATGTAAAAAATTATAGCGGATAGTCATTGACTGATTCGGACCACCATGTTTGTTTCCAATGCTTTTTCCTGTTAAGTCATATATCTCGCAGTTTTCGATCGTTAGACTGTGGCTCCCATCCCAGACCTTAATTCCACACACCTCTTTACTTTGACCAAGTATATTAATCCCGTAAACATATGTATCTTTAATTGTACATGTATTACAATTGCTAAGCATGATAATAGAAGGATTATCTGCCGTAGGACAACTATCGTAACCATCTCCTGTAATATATGTTTCACAGTTTTTAATCGTGATATTATTACAAGCCCCACTGTACCCAATAAACCAATTCCCTCTCAAATCCGTGCCGCCGCCAGTCACAATCAAACCATCAAAGACAACAATGTCTACATTGTTCATGTCAAATATTGAATTTTTTGAACAAACATCTTGTTGTCCATCAATCAATGGCTTGGCTTCACCATCCGCTTGTTTCAGGATAGTATTGCTTTTAGGTTCCAGATTATATTCATTATAAGTTCCTTCATGAATAACAATAGTATCCCCACTTCCAGATGCTGTTATCGCAGAGGCTATTGTTGAATAGGTTTGACCTGAACCTACATTGAGCTCAGCCGCCCACGCGCTCCTCCCAAACCCCAAAACTCCCACTTTCAAAAATAAAACAAACAACGCAACAAAAACCACAGACGGCAACGAATTAAAAAATAAACTTGCGCTTTGTGAAAAACTTCTATTTTCACGCGATGAACGCACCATTGATTTTGATTTGATTTTGTTTTGCATAATTTTTTTTGTTAATTTTTAATTTTTAATTTACAATCTGTAGGGGCATGATTCATCATGCCCGTTATATTTTGATGATTGTTAAATTCATTATTATTATGAAATTATTATTACGGGTTTGATAAATCAAACCC
>QMSR01000255.1 GCA_003649695.1 Thermoplasmata archaeon | reverse complement strand
GTGCATATAGATGGCAGATACTTCCCCTTTGACCCGCACACCGGCGCAGAGTTCCGCAGACGAATCGGCTATGTGTTCCAGAATCCGGAAGATGGATTCATCGCTACAGATGTTTATCGTGAGGCGGCTTATGCCGGCGAAAATTTTTCCATCCCCCCCGATATCCTGCGGCAGCGAGTGGAGTATTATCTAAAAAAGTTCGGACTGTGGGAATATGCCCACTCCTCTCCGCTGGAACTTTCCGGCGGGATGAAGGCACGGCTGGCGATAGTCTCGGCGCTGGTGACCGGTGCGGAGTTTTTCATCCTTGACGAGCCCGAAAGTTTCCTTGACTGGCGGGGACAGCAAATTTTTGCCCGCACCCTTGACGAAATAGGCGCACAGGCGGGGATTTTGCACATAACCCAGTCGCCGGAGATGGCGCAGAAGGGCGATAAGATATACAACTTGTTGAATTGCAAAATAAAAGCGAAATCACATAAAGAATTACTTAATGAAGTGTCTGATATTCGCTTAAATCCAACCAAATTAAATTCCAGCGGACCCCTCAAAATTGAACTGGAAAATGTCTGCTTCAACTACGGCGCACGGCAGGTCCTCACCGGGATAGACCTCAAGGTAAAGTCCGGGGAGATAGTCGGGGTTGTGGGGGCAAGCGGCGCCGGGAAGTCCACGCTGGCGCTTATGATTGCCGGATTTCTGGAACCACACGAGGGCAAAGTTTTTGTTGACGGCAGGGCGGCAATTCTGTTTCAGTTCCCCGAGCGCCAACTGTTTGCGGAAACGGTCAAAAAGGATGTTATGTTCGGTCCGAAGAATCTGGGACTGGAAAACCCCGAAAAGATAGCCGAGGAAAAACTCCGCCTCGTGGACCTTGACCCGAAATTCTGGGAATCCTCGCCGTTTGCGCTCTCCGACGGACAGCAGCGGCGGGCGGGAATCGCCGGCGTCCTTGCCACCGAGCCGGACATCATAATTTTTGACGAGCCCTTCGCCTCGCTGGATTATAAGGGAATAGCGCACCTTTTCCGCATAATAGCGGACCTCTCCCGCCGTGGCGCCACAATAATCCTCATCACCCACCGGACAGACCTTTTGATAAAACTCGCCCCACGAACGGTCGCCCTCGCCGGAGGCAAAATCGCCTACGACGGTCCCACCGAAAATCTCCTTTCCGACACCGACCTCTGCGAAAAAGTGGGAATAAAACCGCTGAACCACCGCATATAGGGGGGAAACCTCAAAACTCCGAGCGAGAATCTTGAAAGTCCAAGCGGAAACATTGAAAGTCCAAGAGAGAGCCTTGAAAGTCCAAGAGAAAACCTTGAAAGTCCGAGAGAGAATCTTGAAACTCCGAGGGAGAACCTCAAAAGTCCAAGGGAGAACCTCAAAAGTCCAAGAGAGAATCTCAAAAGTCCGAGGGAGAATCTCAAAAGTCCAAGGGAGAATCTCAAAAGTCCAAGGGAAAACCTCAAAAGTCCGGGCGGGAGCCTTGAAAGCGCTTTATTTCACCCTCACCCAGGCGATACATTCCAGTTCCTCCTCGCTGTGGGGGGTCAGTTTCTGCTCCTTCGGGGCGGGAAATGCGATGTGCGGATGGCTCTGGGCGAACTCAAGCAGTTTGTCCTGCCACTGGTTCTGCGGGATTGCGGCTCGCTCCCGCCACAGGCGGCGCAGGTCCTTGAGGTCCAGACCGGTTAAGGGGCGGCGCTCAAAATACTGCAGAAGGCGGTTTCGCTCCGCCGACGGCGGCAGTGAGCGAAGATAGTTGACCACCTGCCGCTGGATGCCCGGCAGTCTGCGGAGCGCAGACTCGGAACGGCGGATTTTATCCCACAGATACCTGCGCAACTTTTTAATCATCGGGCGGGGGTCAAAGTCCTCGGGAAGCGTCTCCACGGGCTCCGAGGGTCCGCAGCGGATGTGCTTTATCGCCAGCAGACGCCGGTCCACGATGCGGTTGGTTTCCTCATCGTAGAACAGCCAGTGGCTCTGCCCCGTCTGCGGGTTCCGGAAAGCGGCGAAAAACCCCGCAGGACCATCACGCCTTCTTTTCCCCGTGCCCACCCCCCGCGGGGTCCCCTTCCTTTTCCCCTCCCCCGATTTCCTCAAAAACTCCAGCAAATCCTGCTTGAGGAACTCCCCCACCGCAAGTTCGCTTCTGTCCTCCAACTCATCCAAAACGGCGGCATCCTCCCGCTCCACACGGCGCAGTATGTTGAAATTCATCGGGTTGGGCATCTCGCCCAAAATTGAGGCATCCAGACCCACCGCCTGATTGATTGCTCTCAATTTCTCCCGCAGTCTTTCCAGCAAACCCAGAATTTCCTCCAACTCCTCCTCGGGGAAGAAGTTATACACATCAATCACGCTGTGAGGCGAACCTATGCGGTCAAGACGCCCGATTCGCTGAACCATCCGCACGGGATTCCAGTGAAGGTCATAGTTGACGACCGCCTCGGCGTCCTGAAGATTTTGCCCCTCCGAGAGCACATCCGTGCTGATGAGAAGGT
>QMSR01000254.1 GCA_003649695.1 Thermoplasmata archaeon | reverse complement strand
TTGTCGAGAAGGAAAGGACAGAGGAGGGGGAGACTGTCTACTCGCTGACCGAGAAGGGCCTCCCCCTCGCCTCAGCCCTGAAGACGCTCATGGAAGCTACGGAGGATGTCCTCAAGTAGGGCATCCTTCGTCCTAAAATACCTATATACCCCGTCCTGGTCCCTCCACCACACGACCCTCTCACCAACCCTCAAATCCAAATGGAGCATCCCCTCAATCTCCCCGCACTTCGCGAAGGGATATATCCCCACTCCACCCCACCTCCACTCCAGAGCCGCCAGCGCTACGCGCCAGAAGTCCCACGCGGGGAAGACGTCCACCGCCCTTGCGTACTCATTCCTCCCCTCGATGCAGTAATGCCAGCTCTTTGGGGCGTGGCCCTTGGTCGCGTAAGCTGCCCCCTCGCCCACCGGCGTCAAAATCAAGGGCACCTCTACTTCGTCCCGGAAGCTGTCCAGCTCGCTCACCAGCAACCCACTCACCTTGTCCAGTGGACCCCAATGTTCCCGCGGGGAGAAGTGGAGGATCAGGCTCCAGTTGAGGTGAGAGGCGGGGAAGTCAGCTCCTCTTGATAACCACTTTTCCGTTTTCATGGCTGTGCTTCCAGAAGTCGCACTTCACCTTCTCCACCGTGCCTTCGAGGGCGCGGTGGTGGGCCTCCCAGACCTCTGCATCCAGCTTCCTATCCACGTCCTCCCTTATCGGCTTTACGACCTCCGCGACCTCTTCCTTAAACTGCCTGAACAGTGTATGCATCACCTTCCAGATCGCCGCGGCGATGGCAATGTTAGCTGTCAGGAAGAAGGACGCTACCGCTATCAGCTCCCCCAGACTCATGCCGCCACCCCCCGCTTGCGAATCTCTATGTAGCCGAGGTCCCGCAGGGCTGGGGTCACCCTAAACATCCAGGGGGATACCTTGTATCCGTAGAGCCACTTTTTGTAGCGCTCACTCCAAACCAGCTGGGGCGCAAGCCCCCTCCGGGCCATGGCCTTCTCCTCCTGCTCCGTGAGCGACTCCCTCCACTCCTCATACCTCCCCGTCGTGCGCGCACGAAGGAGGGCATCTTCGAAGGCATCTCCTATGAAGGAGAAGACCTTGAATCCGGCACGGTATAGGGAGTTGGTCGCGGCCTCAGAGCAGAACGCCCCCCTGGGATCTACATCCTTGTCCACCCCAGCGATCGCCCCTACCCACGGTCCCAAAACGTACCAAATGAGCCCTCCCAAGGAGTACCGCTTTCCTTTCTTGAGGGCATCTTCCCAGTAGCCCCTCACGAGGGCCTCCTGGGTGGGGGAGAGAGGAGCTTCCCTTAGCCAGACCCGATACCCCACATACCTCTCCCAGATGGACTCAATCTTAACTTTAGGCCACGTCGCCGAAACCACTCTCCCGGCGGACTCCCACTCGCCCCTCACGTCCTCAATGGGGAGAGGACCTTCGCCCCGGAGGACCTCCAGCAGGTCGCGGATCTCATCCGTCCACATCATTCCCACGTGGGTGGACCGGCCTCCGGTCTCACCGCGGATTGCGAGCTGCAGCCACCACAGCGTCCTGGACAGCTTCAGTGGCTCGAATACCGCATATATCACTCCTACTTCCTCCCCAACATGACACCGGACCCTATGGCCCCTCCTCCCAGGATGAACCACGTCACCTCTCGGAGCCAGGCAACCGTCTTAGGGTCCCTGGTATACCAGGCCCACGCGCAGAAGAATATAATGAGGAGGGGAACCAGGAAGCCAAAAGGCTTCCCGCCCCGGATGTACTCGCCAATCTCCTTCCACACCTTCATCACACCAGCCCCGCAAGCTCCACGATCTTCGTCAGCTGCCCCAATCCTTTCAGGATGTCCTTCCTCAAGGAGAGGGACTCCTTAGCAAAGTCCACCAACAGCCCCAACATCTCCATGTCCACCTTCCCGCCTGCCTTCGGCACCAGGATGTCCTGGTCGCCCGTCAGCAAGTCCAAAAGGTACTCTCCTGCAAGCTCCTCTCCGGCCTCACCCGTATATTTGATCGAAATCCGCAAGATAAAGAAGTCCCTCGCGGCTTCTGCCACGTCGTCAAAGAGCCCCTCCGCCTTGCTGAGCAGTCTCTCCTTGAAAGCCTCAAGTTCCTTCTTCTCCATTATGCTACCTCCATGCTTGATTCTTTAAACTCATCCCTTTGGCGGGGCCAGACCCTCCACGTTACCCCGCCTATCCTCACCCACACAGCCAGTCCCCTGGCGCGGGCCAGCCGCCTAAAACGCACTAAAGCTCTCAGTAGAACCACGGGTGGCCTCCAATACTTCAACGATAGATGCAGTCTCCATGAGCCACTCTACCGCCTCCACCGACACATCCTCTACGAAGCTGGGCTCCCACATATTCGGTACCGCGTACCACGCCTCCACGATGTGCTCCAGCTCCGCTTTGACCCTGCTGTAGTGCAGAGGCGCGTCGAGGAGGAGCGCCTCCTCCCACAGCTCCTGAGCCCTCTTCGCTATGACTTCCCGCAGTTTGTCTACCTTCATA
>QMSR01000253.1 GCA_003649695.1 Thermoplasmata archaeon | reverse complement strand
TCCGCACCGCGGCCTCTGGGTGCCTCAGCAGGACGGAGATGCCGTGCACGAGGGGCAGGTAGCGGATGGGGTCCTCTGAGATTCTCCCACTGAGCTCATCCAGGGCTTTTTCCCTTCCCGCACCGAGGAGTAACCTCCTGGCCCAGTCACCCACGTCGGACAATTCTCGACTCAAGGTAGGTGCTCCCTTATAAAGGAGGCCACGAGCCTCGATGCCTCAGATAAGTCCTCAGGCCTGAGGCCCCTGGGGAGCCCGCCGGGCTCGCCCCGGACGCCCCTTCGCACGCCCCCGTGTCCCAGGAACATGCCTTCCGATATGATGCCCCCGAACTCCCTAGGGGGGAGGACGGCCACACCGACCCTATCCCCCTCCTCCACGCTCAGATCGTTTGTCACCACGGTCATGGGCCTTCCCACCCAGACCCTGCACACCTTCAGGCCCCGGATTTCGGGGTGCTCGTGGGAGGCCTGCACCTCCCCCGCATACAGGTCCACCGCAACGACGGGATCGTCGATCCTGCCCAGCGAGAGGCGCCTGCCGAGGCCCGCGATGATGCCCAGGTGGAAAAGTATCCTCTTCCCGGTCAGGTCTGGCTCGAGCGCGACCTCCAGCGCCCGGAGAAGCGAATCGGCGCCCTCGGCCAGAAGCCTGACCTCTTCCGTCTCGGCCATGGCTCTCGGGTCCATGTACGTGAATCTCAGGTTGTTGATGATGGAATTCGCCTTTCTGGCGAAACCCAAAACCTCCCTCTTGGGCCACGGACCCCTGGACCTGGCGGAGGGGACCAACCTCCCCAGCTCCCCGCTCGAAACCAGGGCCATGAGGATCCTCGGATCCCTGGAGGTGTCCCAGTAGCCCACGGTAAATAAATTCCAGGACGCTTTTATCGCAGGTTGAGGAGGGGGATCCTGCTCCCGATCTCGATCACGATCCTCTTGGCCAACGTGGGGTTCGGGGCCGCCTGGCCGTACTTCCCCATCGTCATGAGGATCCTCGGCGGGGGCTTTCTGGCTGTAGCCCTGATCATGGCATCCTTCAACGCCGTCATGAGCGCAGTCCAGTACCCGTTCGGACTCCTCTCCGACTGGATGGGCTCCAGAAGGAGGTTTGCCATCCTCGGTCAGATAGGCACTTCGGCCATGATGGCCTCCATGTTCCTGGCCGGGTCCGTTCCAGCCTTCCTGGCGGCCAGGGCTGCCATGGGATTCTTTCAGGGGATCTCCACACCCTCCATAAACGCCCTCATCGCCGCAGGGAGCAGGGGCTGGACTGGCAGGGGCTTCGGGACGGTAAACTTTTTCGGAAACCTGGGGTTCTTCCTGGGAAACCTCCTTGGTTCCAGGGCTTCCTCCCTGGACCCGAGAATGCCCCTCCTCCTGGGCTCCCTCTTCCTCCTCCTCTCGGCCCTGCCCATCCTGTGGGTGAGGGAGGAGGGCGGGGAGACGGCCGTGACCCCCTTCAGGGGGGAGAAGCCCATGAGGATCTTGGCCTCCCGTCCCGCCCTGAGGCCCGGGCTCTGGCCCTCCTTGGTCGCCTCGACCCTCATCTTCACTTCGTCCGGCATGGTCTACGCCTTCCTCTCCCTGTACTTCGAGGAGCTCTTCGGCATGGAGCACGTCGGCCTCATATTCTCATCGGGGGCTGCGGCGACCATCGTGTCGGTCTACGCCTTCGGCCGCCTCCAGGACATCCACGGCAAGGAGCCGTACCTAATCCTAGGAGCCCTGCTCTACGTCATCGTCTTCCTCCTATACGGGAGGGTTGCCGACCTCAAACTCATGCTCCTGGTCGAGGCCCTCTCCGGCACCAAGTACGCCATCGTCTGGAACGGATTTCAGTCCCTCGCCGCGGACCTCTCCCCCAGGGGAGGGGAGGCGTCCACCCTGGGCCTCATAAGCGCAACCGCCAGCCTGGGCTGGACCCTGGGCCCCTTCGCGGGCGCCGCAATCCTCGCACACCGGGGATTCCACACCCTCTTCCTGGCTGCCGCAGCCCTAGCAGCAGCCTCCCTCATCCCCCTTGCACAAACCGTAAAATTAAAAGGGAGAGTTAGTTACTAACCCGGGGGTTAGATGCTTTTCGATCTCAGGCCGAAAGAGAAGAGGGGGGATCTCTTCGACAGGGAGAAGGAGCTAGACGCCATAGTCCGCGGCCTGGAGTGTCATCCCATCGTCCTCGTCCTGGGGCCGAGGAGGGTGGGCAAGACCAGCCTCATAAGGGTTGCCGTAGGGGAGGCGTCGACGAGGCACGTCATTCTGGACGTCAGGTCCCTGTACTTCGAGCACGGTCCAGTCCCGAAGTCCGTGCTCGCCGCCCATATTTCCTCCAGCTTCGGTCTGGGGGAGACGAGGAGCCTACTAGAGGCGCTGTCGGAGCTCGACGCCGCCGGGGGCGGTGTCATCTGCCTCGACGAGGCCCAGTACCTCAGGCTGGGGGGAGTGGATTACAGGACGATCCTGGCCTGGGCGGCCGACTACCTGGGCAAGGTGAGGATAATCGTGACCGGCAGTGAAGGAGGT
>QMSR01000252.1 GCA_003649695.1 Thermoplasmata archaeon | reverse complement strand
TGGCTCGTTTCTCCAAAGCTCGGAGCGAAGAACTACGCGATGCGCTACTTCGTCCTCAAGAAGGGCGCGGAGATACCGCTCCATGACCACGACTGGGAGCACGAGATATTCATCGTGAAGGGAGAGGGGATCATAACGAACGGAAAGGAAGAGTTCCACGTCAGGGAGGGCGACTTCCTCTATGTCCCGCCCAACGAGCCCCACGGATACAAGGCGACCGGAGAAACGCTGGAGTTCCTCTGCATAATCCCGGCCAAGAAGGAGGCCATTCCAGAGGACGAGTGGGCTTAGCGCCTGTAGTGATAGACCTTTATTTTCTTCCTCCTTAGAACGATGAGATCGGCTTTTCTGGACTTCGGGCGTATCGGTTCCTCCTCAAGCAGGAGCCAGGCCAGGTCGTAGGCCAGGGAAGCTATGACGATAAGGAACAGGCCGAAAACGATGAGTGGAGTGTAGTACCATACCACACCAACCTTCGGGATGACTAGAAAGAGCTTTCCGATTACCTGATCAGAGTAAATATTCCATGGATCGACATACCTCCTGTTATCGCCACGAGTTAGGTAATAAACACTGCCATTGTTATCTACTCGTATTTCAACAATTCTGTGAAGGATTTTGTATGTAGAATTACCAATATCAAGGCGATACAGAATAACATCCCCCACATGAAGCTCATCCGGAGAAACCGGCATCGTGATGACTAGGTCATTGGGGTTGATGTTGGGCTCCATCGAGTCGGTCAGAATGACGACGTACTGGAAGCCGAAGACGAAGTGGAGAACAACAACTAGGGCCACGAAGCCTAGAAGAAGATACGTCAAAAGAGAAAGGAGGTTGGGGCGCTTGGCATTCATTCAGAGCCTCCTACTCACTGCTGCGGCCCTACGTAAACGACTGCAACAGTGTCAAACTCGTTGAATAAACTCTCCAGAGTCGTATCAGAGGCTCCAACGGCGGACTGAATATCCGCCGCATCAATAGTAATCGTGTCCCCATCATTGATAGCATCAGTGCTAAGATCATAAGCTATCTTCCCGACGTAGGTATTGCCCTGGTAAAACTTGATATACAGAGTTCCTGAGTTTAGAGAGGCCTGGCTTAGGTCAATCGTAACTTCCAAGCTTGTGAGAATGTCCGGGTTTGTTGAATCAACCTGCCAGTTGAAAGTGGCACTCACAACAGGGTTTGGTATTTCAGACTTTCCTGCACCAATGGCCTGGATATGCAGGTTTATCGTCGGAACAGCCAGTGCGGCTCCAACAAGCGCCAGCACAAGGGCGAGTGCCAGCGGAATTAACCTCTTCTTATTACTCCTCCTCATCCTGATTCACCTCCAGCATGAATGATTTGCTTATATGCTTGCATGGAAGTATAAATAGTTTTCGAATGCAAACCTAATTGGTTCACCCTTTGATATTGTAAGTTCTACAAAAGAACCGCAGAATCGTTGGGGGTTTCCCAAGGGTCATTGAATACTACTCAAAAGTATACGTCAGTGCAGGGAAATGCCCCGCAGATACGTCGAGCCGGCCCATTCAACCCGAACCTGCAGAAATTCGCCGGGTTCACCAGAATCGAGGATTATATCCTTGTAGTTGAAAGTCCTGCCCTCGACGCCGCCCTTCTTACCCTCGCCGTGGACGAGAACCTCAACGGTTCTCCCGACGTAGGCGCGGTTTATCTCGTAGGCGATGGCCAGCCGAAGCCTGTGAAGCTCCCTCGAGCGCTCCTTGGCCTTCCAGCCGGGAAGCTGCTTCCACTTCGCCGCTATCGTTCCGGGCCTCGGTGAGTAGCGCGAAACGTTGATTTTGTCGGGCTTAACGCGCTCCACCAGCTCCACGGTGTTCCTGAAGGCCCCATCAGTTTCCCCGGGGAAGCCAACTATTATGTCCGTGTTGAGGTTCAAATCGCGAACTTTCTTACGAAAAGTTCGAACTATCTCCTCGAACTGTTCCACAGTGTACGTTCTACCCATCCGCTTCAGAACCTCATCGTCGCCGCTCTGGACGGGCAGGTGGAGGAAGCGGTAGACCTTCTCATCGGTGTAGGCATCAACGAGCTCGTCGAGGAACTTGAGGACATGGTTCGGGTTCATCATTCCAACCCTAACCCTGAAGTCACCCTCGATGGCCGTTATCTCGTCGAGGAGTTCGGCCAAGTTCGTCCCGATGTCGAAGCCGTAGCAACCGGTGTCCTCGCTCGACAGCTGTATCTCCCTGTATCCCCTGGCGAGGGCCTCCTTAACCCACTTAACGACGAGCTCAGGTTTGTAGCTCCTCAGAACTCCCCTGGCGAAGCGGGTGGCACAGTAGGTGCATGCGTTGAGGCAGCCCTCGCTTATCGGGACGACGAAGGCAACGCCGCCCTTCCAGAGTCTCGGAAGTTCGAGCTTGTCTATGTTCCTCTCGCGCCAGTCCTCGACGCTGATCAGCTTTCCGCCGCGCTCCGCCAGGCTTATCGCCTCTGCTATCCTGTCGATGCTCTTAACGCCGAGTATTCCGGAAACGCGGGGATCAATT
>QMSR01000251.1 GCA_003649695.1 Thermoplasmata archaeon | reverse complement strand
TGAAGAGCCACCAGAGCCATGAATCACCAATTTCTGGGTTGGGGGGAGGGGTGGTCGGAGCCTGTGCGCCAGCCCAGGGCACATCGGGGCCCATGGTCTCGGGCGAAGGGAAAGGAGGCTCATGCGGGCCGAAAGCGGGGCCCCGATCCAACGGCAGGCGCGTATCCTCACCCCCTATCGTCGCAGGAGCTTCCTGGTATGCTCCAGCACCTTGGGTCAGTGTGAAAACTAGCATAAGGATCCCCGCGCAGATTCCCAGCTGCCGGGCCAGGTTGCTCTAAAGGGACATCGGATTCCTCCCTTTCTGTTTCGACGCCACTCTTACGGGTGTCGCTACCCAGACAACGCTGCATGCGCCTGCATGTGGCACTTCGGAAGGTGCCCTTGGCTCTAGGCGTTCCGTATCGGTTCTGGCGCCTTCTTGCCCTTGGCACCTTGCAGCCCGAATGCGATCAGGAATATCAGTACTAGTATAAGCCATCCGAACACGAATTCCTGAGACCTGAGTCCGGAGTCTCCGTAGGGGGCTTTGATCCGCGCCAGCACCTCACTGATCAGAAGCCAGGCAATCACGGCAGGCGTTATGATCATGATGCAGGCGTTCCACCACTTGCCCACGCTGAAGTCGGAGAGACCGTTCACGTAGGTGCGCATCCTCTCGCTTCCGAAGTAGTAGCCGATGAGCAAGGTCTCGCCGAGTACAACCAAGCTGAGCCCGATCTGGTTCATGAAGCGGTCAACGATGTCGAGCCAATGCAGTCCGGCACCGAACGTGAGGGGTATGCCGAGAAGGAAGGCCAGCCCTCCGACGGTAAGGTTGGAGCGCCGATGCGACCAGCCCCACTTGTCCATCGTGGCAGCCGCCACGGCTTCCACTAGTGAGAAGGCCGAATCGATCGCGAGGGTCAGAAGCATCAGGAAGAAGAGAAGGCCGAAGAGCTGCGGGGCTGGCAGGTTGCTGATGATCTCGGGGTAAGTCACGAATGCCAGCCCAGGTCCGCTGCGCACGACTTCGCTGACCGGTACGCCGGAGAGATGAGCCTTGTACCCGAGGGCTCCAAATACTGCGAGTCCTCCGAGAAAGGCCGTGAGGGCATCGCCGGTTCCTATGATGAAGGCGTTCTTGACGATGTCGGACTTGCGCGGCAGGAAGCTCGCGTAAGCGATCATTATTGCGAATCCAACGGAGAGGCTGAAGAACACCTGCGTGTAGGCCGCAAGCCAGACCTGGGGTTCAGCAAGCTTCGAGAAGACCGGGGTCAGATAGAACTTCAACCCCTCGAGAGCTCCTGGAAGGGTCACACCGCGTACGATGAAAACGATCAAGATCGCCCAGGGTACCAGGACCGTAACGTAGACGACCTTGCCCACCGTCTTTGTTCCCTTCCAAATGGAGAGGATGATCCAGATCCAGCTTATGGCGAGCCCAATGAACACACCGGGCATGAACCTGCCCAGCGCCCAGGGGTGCTTCGTGGCGTCCGTTAGGCCGATGACCTTGTTGAAGAAGAAGTCGGAAGGATTGTCTCCCCAGGCAAGAGTGAAGGAGTGCCACGTGTAGTTCGCGCAGTAGCTCATGATCACTGCGTAGTATGTGCAGATGACGAAGCCCACGCCCGTTGCGACCCACCCGAACCACTCCATCTTCGGGTGGATGCGCCCCATCGCGATGGGTGCCGCACCCTGAGTGCTGTGGCCGAGTCCGAACTCGAGAATGAGTAGTGGGATGCCTGCCGTGATGAGACCGATGAAATAGGCTATCACGAAAGCACCGCCACCATTCTCATAGCACACGTAGGGAAAGCGCCAGATGTTCCCGAGTCCGATCGCCGAGCCGATGGCGGCGAGGACGAAGGCGCGCCTTGATGCCCAATGTTCCCTCTTGCCTGCGGGTCCGGTCATCTGATCCCTCCATGGAAACCTTCGACGGCCTCTCCGATCGACGTACTTGCGCGTTAAGGACTTCTTCTCCCTTGCGCTTGCTTCCCCCTTGCGCTGCAATGACGCGAGTGTCGGCACGATTCTAACTGTTGCATGGGGTGGCGGCAATCGCACGACCGGCGAAGTCGTGAAGACGCATAGAGGCGCACAAGCGCCTTTAGGCCTGAAGGAACTTGGGATTCGGATTTCGCCAGCAGGGGGGCAGATGGCAAGGGGAACTGTTCCCTATTGGGCGGCGCTGCTGGTTTGGGCAGTAGTGAACGCAGTGAACCTGCTTCAGAGCGCGGGCTTTGCCTCTCGGGTCATCACAGGATCGATGCATGTAAACCATCTGCTTGGCTATGCCATTATGGCCCTTGTAGTGCCGGCGGCGATCGCGTTGTGGGCTTTCGTATCTGAGGGCGCATCGTGGCTTTGGTTGGCCGGGCCTGTCTGCTTTATCTGCTTCGTCCTGCTCATGCTCGTAGTCGACTACTTGCACCCGGTGGAGTTCCGCAATCCTCCCATGCCACTGGTGTTGGTTCCCTACCTGGTGCTTTTCTTCGGTGGGATCGTCTTGATGGGGATCCCCATGCTGCGCTTCAACC
>QMSR01000250.1 GCA_003649695.1 Thermoplasmata archaeon | reverse complement strand
TAATAACGTGCAGTAGTCATATAAATAATTTATCATAAATGTAATCGTGTGAAATTGGGCTGGAGATGTAGAATAATCGTAAAACACGTATTTTCACGGAAGTTAATTAATTTTCATTCCTAAGCACTTTAATCATTTCCTTTGTCGCATATTCGAGCTTATTCTGCTCATTCTTAATGATTTTAGTGGTTGCGCCAGTCATGATACAACACGCGATTGACGCTGCGCGATTGATATCCTGATGATATTGTATCTCATTCACAGACTCTGCATCCCTTGAGCGCGTTGTATCCTTATTCCTTCTAACAGAAATATTCTCGGCACCAGCCTCAACAAGCACAATAGTATCAGGCATAATCTCCTTCAGAACCCATTCAGGCAGTCCGGGGAGGTATCCCCTTGGAGTATTGATAGTGCAGTGCGTATCCACAATGACAGACGACGTTGTCGCCATCGACGATATCTTTTTCCCTGCACTCTTCTGTATATCTTTCTGCTTTGCAGGATCCAGCTTTCGCATCTCATCTCTTGTCTTGACAAGACCCATCTGCTTCGCAATCTCAAGCATAACAGTCCCGTAGTTGACTGACTTATACTTTACACCTTCTTTCAGAAGAGCAGGTATCGCTGAATCAAGCACAGTAGTTTTTCCGCTGCCGGGTATTCCCGTAAGAATCACAATTCTATTCATAATATCATCTCCTATCAAAACTATAATTAATATTTAAAATCTAAATTTATAAAATTAGGGTTCCTAAAGATTGGTCTATGAAAATAAAATTTGTAGGCGTAGGAGAAGCATTCGACGAAAGCCACGCAAATACATGCCTTTTCATCGAAGATGCCAGCCTTCTGGTAGACTGCGGCGCATTTGCAGTACAGCGTATCTGGAAAGAAGACATCCACAACAAGATAAACACAATCTTTATCTCACACTTCCACGCAGACCACACTTTCGGGTTGCCCGTCCTACTCCTGAGATACCGCGAAGAAAAAAGAGAGGCGTCACTCACTATACTTGGCGCAAAAGGCATCGAAAAATATGTGCGTGACATCACAGAACTCGCATACCCAAACAACATAGACAAACTGGGCTTCGAACTCATATTCAAAGAAATAAACAGCGATTCTTCACTCAACATCGAAAGTACCACACTATCATTCGCAAAAGCAGAACACATAGACTCATCATTCGCCATCCGCATCGAAAAAGACTCAAAATCAATTGTATACTCAGGAGACACAGGATACTGCGCAGGAATAGTAGAGCTTGCAAAGGATACAGACATACTAGTCCATGAAGCATACACCTCCCAAAAAGACAAAGAAGCAAAAGAACTCCAAAAACACTCATCATTTCTCTCATGCGCTCTGTGCGCTGCCAATTGCGCATGCAAAAGCCTCGCACTAGTCCACATCTCGCGCAATTCAGGAAACCCAGACGCAATTAAGGAAGAAATCAGGCTGGCATATAAAGGAACACTCTTGATTCCAAAAGAAGGAGACGATTTTGAGGTTTAGGGTCTCCCGCGCGATTCAGCATCCACAATACCAGATGCAATGATATGTGCCATCCTTATTGCTTCAGGAACCGCGCTTCTCACAGAAGTTTTTTTCAATATCACTTTTGCTTCATCCACACCAATGCCTGCACACTGAAAATATATAGGTTTGCCATTAATCTCAACAGACCTTACGTCACCTGCACGATCGACTATACTGAACCTTACCTCATAGCAGTCAAGATTCTTAAGCGCAGAAACAAAGCGCGCAGGATTAGGTTTCTTAGAAGTAACTGCAATCACAATTTTCCCGGTCTCATCACATACCCTGTGTATATCAATCAGGTTAAACCCCGCAACTGCAAGACCATCAAAAAGAATAACACGCAACTGATCGCAATGCCTCGACTTATTGACCAATTCAATAATCTTATCTGTCGCATCAAGCCCGTCTATTGTAATATAAGTACTCAATACCCCATCAAGATACTCACGCGCCCTGAGAATGACACCAACAACAAGCGTCTTATTGCCCTTGATGTGCACAAAAGGCCCGTCATCGAATCCAATAACTCGAATCTCATTCTTTATGTTCAGTTTAGACACCCAGTACTTCATACAACACAAAACCTATTATATATTGGCATAACTCAGATATTTAAAATAGTATACATTTACTGTTATAGTCAATCGTCAAATTATAGACCAAATTAATTTCATATAAATCAATATCGATTGACTATATGGCAATCCAACACAAAGGTCAATTATTGTTGGATTGACTATAGAGGCAGTCCCAGAATTAAAATCAAAATTAGTTGATTTAAATAGATAATCACGTCACAGTTACAAAAATCGCGTATTACTTGCAATTTGTGCGGTAATATCCGCTATTCTCCTCAATATACCCCTATTTCTTCCAATTTTGTTCCAAATTATCTTCAAATTATGACCTGTACACACTAAATCATACTCCATTTTCACACTCTTCAGACCTCTCGTTAGAAATTCCCTAAATCCCATATTCTGTT
>QMSR01000249.1 GCA_003649695.1 Thermoplasmata archaeon | reverse complement strand
CAAAGTAACCACAGACAGCAACCATAATTACCCGGTTTCCCCGAATCTGTTAAAGCAGGATTTTTCAACAGAGCAAGCGGGGAAGGTCTGGGTCTCGGACCTAACATATATGGTTCTTCCGAGAAAGAGTTGCTGAATTGAAACAGTAATAAAAAGAATGGACATCGTGCAACTGCTTATTTATATTGTAATTGATCCTAATCAATACAACAGATAAGCGAGATTGAACGATGTCCGGATACAATATAGCAAAATTATTCCCCTTTCGCAGTGTGAAGATTACAAAAATTGATGTTACTGATGATAAACAAGTAATTGTATCTATCGAACCAGACAGAAGGTTCACGCCCGTGTGCAGCGGTTGTTTGCAAAAAGTATCATCTGTTCATTCATATCGGAAACGTATTCTCAGAGACATGCCAATGTCCGGCGCAAAGGCACTGATTATCTATACATATCGAATGCTCCGTTGTCCCAAATGCGGTCAAAAAGTAGAGCACCATGATTTCGTGGAGCCGTACTCAAGAATAACCCGCAGGTATAGTCGCTACGTCTATCAGCTTTGTAAGGTAATGAGTATCTATGATGTTGCAACTCATACAGGCCTCAGCTGGGACCAGGTTCGCCATATTGACCAAAAATATTTGGCAGCCAGGTTTTCAAAACAGACCATCACGAACATAGACATTCTCTGCATTGATGAAATCAGCATTAAAAAGCGGCATAACTACCTTACTATCATCGCCGATTACATGACAGGCAGAGTGATTCACGTTGCCAGAAAGCGTACGTATGAGACCGTTGTCAGGTTTCTTAAGTCCTTGTCAAAACAAACACGTACATCCATAAAGGCGGTAGCCATGGACATGTGGAATCCATATATAAAAGCGTTTACCCGGTATTGTCCACACGCATTGATCGTATTTGATCCATTTCATGTTATTGCTGCTTTCAGCAGGGTGATCGACAAAATCCGGGTGGAACAATACCGGAACGCAGATACTGAATTGAAAAACATGATGAAACGATCCCGATTCCTGTTGCTTAAGAACCCGGAAAATCTGAATGACAAAGAACGCCCGCGCCTTGAACGACTTCTCAAAGAGAATGAACTGTTGTCTTCTGTGTATCTACTCAAAGCATATCTGAAACGAATCTGGCAATATAAGCGTCCCGGATGGGCCAGAAAATTTCTTGACTACTGGTGCACGTTAGCGTATGAGACCGGTTGCCGACATCTTATTGGTTTCGCTAAAATGCTGTTGCGCCACAGCGATGGTTTGATCAACCATTGCCATTTCCCCATTCATACGGGAAAACTGGAAGGCATCAATAATAAAATCAAACTTATCAAACGCAAAGCATATGGATTTAGAGATATTGAATATTTTATCCTTAAAATCATGCAGGCAACATGCAACTCTTTCTCGGAAGAACCTTATTTTATTATTTTCGTTTTTTAAATAAGCCGTTTTAAGCCGGGTAAATGATTTAATGAAATCATTACTTCTTGTTTTGGCAACAGCTTCTATTGCTATTTTTCTTCTTTCAATATCTTTTTTTTGAGAAATTTCATATATCCCAAAAATGATAGCAACAATTACTGAAAGATTTGTGGTAAATTTAACGACATTTGCCAATTTGTCTATTAAAGATGGGGTTGTTTTTTTATTTTCCATTTTTCAATACACCCTTTTTACACTAAACGTGTAGTTTATTAAATGGCATAACATAGTATTATTGTACGGCCAATTTATTGAATTTTTTATATCTACATTTAGACATTTATTTCATAGCTATATTCAGACATTTTTTTATTTATTCCAGATTAAAATTCACCTTCACTTTTTAGAAGGAACGACCCTGTCTTCCAGTTTTAATAGCTGTACATAACGATACGGTAACAGCCATACTTTTTTCTGCCGATCCCAGCGGCCGTCCAATGATTTCTCCCATTTCCCGCGGATGACGCATTCCATGAAATTTTACGTAATCTTTGATCCAGCCGGAATAATTTTTTTCTGTGCGAATACTATCGTGTTTCGCCCGGATTTTTGTCCGTAAATTTTAGAAATTTACATTACTGAAATATATTCAAATACTTTTGGTTTGTCAAGGAGTTTGTTGCGGAACAGGTTCTTTGTGTTGGTTATTGAAATTGGATGACTATCTTCGGTTTGTTTTGCGCAATGTGCCGTAATTCTATGGATTTTCTATTTTCGGTCGATATCGCAGCTGATATTTTTTTCAATCCGCTGAAAACGGGATAGCTCCGCTTTCAGCGGATTCACTGTCTATTTTTGAAGAAAACGATTTTCAAACGTCTGATTTTGTCCGGCCATTACCATGAAAATATCCAATGGAATCACTTCAAATTCAGGTCCAAGCCGGTCTAGAATGCCTTTGACCCGAACCATACCACTTGATTCCCGAACATGAATCAGCATAAAATAGGGCCGCCCGGAATTAATTTTGGCTAATTCCATTAGATCATTGGCTGCATCGGCTTCTGACGGGCCGGGTGACAGATAATAATCATACGAAAT
>QMSR01000248.1 GCA_003649695.1 Thermoplasmata archaeon | reverse complement strand
GGCCCGTGGCGTCGTTGGCGACCACGGCGCCGGCATTGCCCATGCCCACGGACCGGGCGCCCACGCCGATCTTCAACCACTGAGCCCCGGAAGTGGCCACGTTGGAAACCTCATCTGCCCCAACAGTGCCCCACAGGACCAGAGAGAGGACGACAGCACCCAGTATCCCCAGTACCGTATATCTACTCATAGTAAACCTCCTTTATCTGTTGAAAAACGCTACCTGAAGGCTCTGGGGCAAGTTACCTCACAATGGCGAACTTACCCACCTTGTCACCCACACCAGACTCCACGTGGAAGATGTAAAGCCCGCTGGATACCTTCTGATTATCTTTGCTCAGCAGATCCCAGTCTTCTGTGCCCGAGTGGCTTTCGGCCCCATCGTGCTCCAATGTCTGCACCAGGTTGCCCGCGAGGGTGTAAATGCGGATGGTGCATTTCTCCGGCAGGTGGGTAAACTGCAGCTTGGAGTAATCTGCACTGGGTTCCCAGCGGTTTCTCACCAGGTAAGGATTGGGGACCACCTTGATTTTGCTCAGATCGGCATCCGACTTGCTCAACGCGGTTGCCTTACTCGTCCCAAATCCATACACATCCTCCGAGGTGTTCGGCTTATTCGTGGTAAGTCGGACCACCGTTCCGGCAGCGGGGGCTGTGGTCTCTCCCGAATAATCATTGAACACAAGCCGCCCAAAAGCTCTGCTTGCAGTCCAATCCAGGAAATCGAGCGTTTCGTCGTAGGGATCGGTGGTACCATAAATCCCCTCGCCATAGTCCCATGCGTTGTCCGCATCATCATCGAGGATGTAGATACTCAACCGGACATCGTCGGAGGGATCATCGGGGGTATAGCCAATGTCCCACAACTCGAACGGCACTCGGCTGGTCAGCTTATGTAAGTCTGTGTTCAGGTCGAAGGCTACGCTGCCGTTCTCGGTGAACCGGACTTCATAATCATGGTCTCCTAACAGTTCCGGGTGCCCCCAAGCTAACCTCCCTAAGTCTTGGTGTCCGCCCGTCTCATCGCAGTACCAATCCTTGGTAGAATTCAGGGAATACCATAAATTATCCCCTTTGTGGTCTTCCGGCTTCGGATCAACCGGGCCTTCGGCGTTCCGGACTTCGTCCACAAATTTCACACCAAGAGAAGGACCAGCAACGACGACCTTCAGGCCATCCACAATCGGATAGTTGTCGTCCCCTGCCTGGTTATACATCTTGTCCAACACCGTCTCACCGGTATCCACGTTCTTCAAATACCAGTAAATAGCCCCATCATCATCCGCAGCAAAATGCACCTCGTAGGTATCCCCGGTAACGGATAAAGGATTGGCAATGGAAATCGTCACAGAGCCATCCCCCGAGCCCGCCGTGTGTTCGGCTGTCACATCCACGGAAGGCAACGCGTAATCGCCAGCGTCTGTGCGTGGCACGACGGCAATACCCTCTATTCCATTTTCCAGACTGTGGGGGGATGTGATCTGGAAATCGTACGCTGTCACATCGTAGTAATACGTAACCCCATTGGTCAGGTTGGAATCAATATAGGCATAGCGCAACCCGCTGTTTTCTCCCTCGGATTCTTCCACTCTTCCCACGATCCGGAAGATGACGTTCTCCGAAGGTGCCGGCCCGGTGAAGCTGAGCACCATGCCGCCGAAACAGAGATAACACCCGTCGAAGTACTGAGCCCCGGTGCTGTCCACCATGCTGTTCATCTCGTTGTCGAACACCTCAAAGCTGGGCGGGGTGTCCCCGGTTTCGTACCAGTGATCCGCCACGGAAGCTAAGGGGAGGTCTATGCCTCCCAGGGTCACATCGGAGACGCTAAACGTATTGTCCGAGTTCACCCTGAGCAGATATTCGTGACCACTGAAAAGCCCCGTGCCCCCATAGGCGAGGATGTACCCCTCCACCGTACCGGCATCATAGCTCACCGTACCGGTCCATTCACCAGCCAAACGGGTAATGGCTGCGCTACGAGGCGTGAAACTCGTCTTGTCATACTCGGCCAAAAGCTCCCAGTCTCCGACCAGTCCGGTCCGGCTGCGCCAGACCCGGTATCCCTCGAAATCCTGCTCCTTGTATTTGGCGTCGTAGAGCAGACTGGTGGGGTCGCTGGTGAACACATAGTAGGGATCCTTGGATTGCTCCGCGTTGTTCTCCCAGGAAATATAGACCTTTTTATCTCCAGGAACCACCGTAACCTCAGGATGATCAGGAGCAGAAGGGAGAATGAAGTTATTGTCGTAAATCGTCTTGGCTTGATCAGCCACCGTCTGCAGAGCTTCTAAGGTACTGCCGGCTACGATAGCCACCACCATACTCACCGTATCTCCGGGAGCTAAGGTGAAAGGCCCCGTGGACTGAAAGAACCGTTGGTCACTGGGGACTTCGGCTTCCTCAAAGGGATTGTATTCCTGCAGGCCCGTGTCCGGATAGTTGTGCCCCGCCATAACGAGATACTTTTCTATCTCGTTGTTGGGGTCTCCTGCCTGCAAGTTAAAGGTCTTGAACGCCGTCAATCCCAACACGTCCCCGGGGGCAATATCGT
>QMSR01000247.1 GCA_003649695.1 Thermoplasmata archaeon | reverse complement strand
TGCTTTGCGCATTAGCTATATATCTATGCAGTTGGTTTTGTAGATGATTATACAGATGAATACCCTTCCCCAGGGAAAACAAAAGGATTCATTGCAAAGTTTAATCAATCCACCCTAAACATGGTGTCCTTTAAATCATTTGCAGGAAGTGACGACATTTATTTTAAGCACTATCCCCCAATAGGCATCATTGACGGGAATTCAATAATCATTACAGGGAATGCCCGCCCCACAGGGGTAACTGACGCTTTGTTCCTAAAGGTAGATAATTCTCTTCCAAGCGGAACCTTCACTGATAGCCCTTACTCACTGGAAGATTCCCCTGTTTCATATCAACCTCTAGTTATAACTGAAAGTAGTAATAACGATCCATCTAAGGATTTTAGCATATCCACAACTTCCTTAAGCAACCCTATGAGCACATTTAGCTGGATTGATCGCGGCACCTATGGAAGCAAGATAAACTATAATAGTGCTAAACTTGTATCTAACAATCTGCTCCAGGAGAAGACAGTAGCTACTGTTGACTCCTTTGACTACAATGCCCAGTCAATCCCTGCCGGCACTTCCTTATCAGTCCAGTTCTCACAGAATGGCACCAATTGGGTCAACTCGCAGGGGCAGGCCAACTCCTGGGAAGCGATGTCCCAAGGAAGCCATTCAATAGATATCTCTGGACTCGGTTGGTCAAGCCCAAATTTTTATTATGAGATAAAGTTTACTTCAACTGGAACAGACAAGCCAGTCCTGGATTCTGTGGGAATCACCTACACAGACTGCACAGTCAATGGAGCTGCTTGCTCAGTGCCAGGGGAGTGTTGCTCTGGGAATTGTGTTGACGATTATGATGGAATAGGAAGCTTCTGCTGTGCAGCTGGTGAATGCAGCCATGACGGCAGTTGCTCTGTTCAAGGAGCCTGCGAAGCTGGTTATGTTTGCACAGCAAGTAGCTGGGTGGACCACTGCACAAACGGGTTGAAGGATTGTGATGAAGAGAGAGCTGACTGCGGAGGGGCAGACTGTAATCCCTGCTGCACAGTCAATGGAGATAATTGTGCAAATGGGGGTGAGTGCTGTTCCGGCTACTGCAACAATGACTATTGCTGTGAGAGCGGGATGTGCTGCAATGATGCAACAGACTGCCCAAATGTTTATGGGGAGTGTGGTGAAGCCCAATGCCAGCAGTCCAACTGCTCAAACCCAATGTACTTCCCTGGCACAGTATGCAGTGTTTGTGAAGATAATGGAGTTGGGGATTATGTGTGTAATTGCAATGACACAGGGGGGTGCGAAGACTCATGCGGGGACTCTGTATGCCAAGCATGGGAAACAGGAGCGAACTGCGGCTATGATTGCGTGGACAATGGTTTGGTAACAAAAGCAGGGGAGTTTGGATTGAACTTATCCCTTGGTGCTTCAAGATTACAGGGATGGGTTAATGATCAGGTTATTAATGCACCGAACTCCAATGGATGGCACCAGTATGCGCTTACATATGATACAACCTCAATCAAGCTATATATTGATGGGGCTGAAGTAGCCAGCACCCCTTATTCAGAGCCATTAGCAATATCTGGCACAGAGCTTGTAATTGGAAAGCTTTTCAATGGAGCAATTGATGATGTAAAGCTATATTCCAAGGCAATCCCCTTATCAGAGATTAACCAGCTTTACAAAGAGGGCTTAAATCAAAGAGAGGAGGTTGTCCACAGCAATGCAACCCTAAACGGGGAGAATTGGACAGCGAGAGTATGGGCAAGCAATCTCGAAGCAATCAGCGAGCCGCTGGACTCCAATGGTGTCATTGTGGACAAGCCCTGTGATGAAGATGGGTGCGGTGTAAGCTCCTGCTCAATAGACCAATACGGCGTTTACAATCACTCAAACCATTGTGCGCTAACATGCTATAACATGGATCAGAATCAGTATGCATGCGAGCTCTGCAACAACCATAATTGGTCAGCTGCCAGCAATCAGTGCTGCGGAACTCCATCAGACAGCTTCTGCAACATTGGCGGTGATTCCTGTGTTTTGGGGGTTTACTTTAAAGACCATTGCAGTGACCAGATAATGGACTGCGATGAGGAGGGCATAGATTGTAACGGAACAGTATGTGAGCGATGCTTGGATGAAGTAGATATATCCCCAAAGACAACAGCCCACCTAAGAGCCCCTGAATGGCAAGTGCTTGAGTGGAACTTCAAGAAGAAGGGCTCAGACAATTACTCTGTCAATGTAACCCCAAGGTACAACATAAAGAAAGGGGAAGCAATTGTGAACACTAAAGTTAAAAAGCTCATATACGAATACATCAACGGAATCACATCACTCTTCTACAACACCAGGAGTGAGGACACAATTATTCCCAACTGGGACAACATGTTTGGCCATGACTAAAACAATAGGTTACTCCAGCATAGCACCCTCCTATGATGAGCTCCACAGGGAGGAGCAACTGGAGAAAGTGCTCGCGTTTAAGCATAAATTATCTCTTCCAAAAACCGCTGTTCTGCTTGATCTTGGGTGTGGCACAGGGCTGAGTAGTGAAATGTTCA
>QMSR01000246.1 GCA_003649695.1 Thermoplasmata archaeon | reverse complement strand
TATGCGTGGGTTTTCCCGAAGGGCGGCGATTTCGCCAATGTCGGGCTTGGGATTGTGCCATCGGTGTCCCAGTATCCGGCGGAGGTTTATCTAAGGCGGTTTCTGGCGAGGCGTTTCGGCGAGGAGGGTTATCGTGTGGTTGAGCACCGTGATGGCGTGGTGCACATCCGTGGGCGATTCTCCCCTATGGGGCGGGCGAATATGCTGTTGGTGGGCGATGCCGCCGGTCTTGCCAACCCAATCTCGGGCGGAGGGCTGGATTCCGCCTTCGCCTCGGGCAAAATCGCCGCACAGACCCTGACATCTATGTGGAACGCCGATTACGACGATATCTTGAAAAAGTATGAGAGAACCTGGCTTGATGTTAAGGGCAGGTATCTTGACATATATGCGAAAATCCGCCGTGGAATTTTGAAACTTTCCGACAGAGATATGGACGCTATCGCAGAAATTCTGGACAAAATGCTGGGCGGGAAAAGATGGGATAGACTGGATATACCCAAAATTGTGAAGAAAGTCGTCAGTTCTTCCCCTAAACTGCTTGCAATCGCCGGGAAAATAATTGTAAATATCTGAGAATTTTGTTATCTTTAAATGTTTGCATTAGTGGTTATTTCAAAAAGGGGAATGGCAGTGTTTAACAGATGCACAGTGTTTTTGGGGATGCTCATTGTGTTGAGTTGGATAGGATTTGCCGGGGTTGGTCTGTCGGAAGGGTGTGTTTTTTCCGTTGATTCAGTCTGGTTCTCGGAGGAGACGGAGTGCGACGACAGAAATGTGGTGGAAATTTGCTATATTCTCTCGTCCGACTGTCCTGAGAGCACGGTTTACATTTTTATCTCTGGATGGAATGACAGCGTGGGCGAAATCCCGATAAGTTCGGTGTTTGATTGCGAAGGAGATACGGGAGAGGTTTATCCGGGCGAGCATTGTTTTTACTGGGAGGTGGACAGCGATTTGGTTGATATTGAACTGGAAAATGTGAAAATCACAGTCTCAACGGCAGATACCAGTGAGGGGTGCACCGATACACTTATATGGGAGATAGCGGATACTATTATAGGTTCGCTTCTGCCCAATCAGGACCTGACCACCACGCCGAGGTCGGTTATAGGTGTTTCCGATGCCGCCCCATCCGATAATATCAACCTGTATGAATACGACAAATGCACAGGGGAACTCATCGGGGAATATCACATACCGGTTCCTTACTCTGTTCCGGGGCAGGGCTTGACCTATGCTTTTGGATACCTGTGGGTCTGTGAGCATTACAATCATATTTTTAAAATTTCGTATCCATCAATGACGCTTGAAGCCACATACTCGCTTGACCTATCCGGTGTCAGTGTGTCGCCGTATTTTGAGGGTCTCACCCACGATGATTCTCTTATATATGTTATTTCTGATGGAATGGGATATGGAGGGTATATTTTTGGTTTTTATCCGGATAGTTTTTCATCTCCGGGAGTTTTATCTCGTATAGTTACGATAGATATCCCCGATTGTGGAATGTGTAATTACGAGGGAATGACGATGATTGATAGTATTTTCTATGTAACCTATGCTCCTTCTAATGAAATATGGCTTATAAATTTTGATGGTGAAGTGATAGACACCTACTTAGTGCCGTTTACATATCCTGTTGGCGCAGCGTGGGATGGATGTTTCTTTTATGTGTCGTTTCACTACTTTGACAGCGTTATGGTCTATGGCGATGGAAGTTGGATTTCGCCCTGGCTTTGCCCATCGGTTGATTCCGCCTCCGCTCCCGTGGATGCTAAACCTCCACGGGTGGATATAATCTGTTATGGCGATTCAATGATTTCACCGGGAGACAGCGTGACAATTGAATGGAACGCCGAGGATTTGTTCTTAACCGATACATCCTGTTCTCTATATATTTTCGGATACGGCTGTGATTATGATACTATAATTTTCCTTGCCGATAGCATTTTTGAGTGGGAATTCCTTTCTGATGTTTCCCATTGTGATTCTCTGGCTTTTGTGAATGTGGTCAGAGATTCATTTTGCAATCGTGGGGCTGACACCTGCGTTGTGTTTCCGGGGTGTATTCCGGGAGTTGCTGAACTCACCTGTCCCCCTCCGGGAATATATACCGCTTGCGAGTATCAGCCTATGATATGGCATATACAGGACGGCGCAGGAATTACTCTGGATTTAGATAGAGTGTATTTTTCTATTATAATTAGTCATCAGTCGGGAGATGTGGATACTATAGTGTTGGATGGTTCCAGTGATTTTGTGAATTTTGAGTGTTTAGACTCTTCTTGTTCGGAGGTTATTGCCACCGTTGAGGGTATTCAGTTCTTTTCTGGCGATAGTGTGTGGGTTCAGGTTGATTCTTTTTTCAATGTGTTGGGATGCGGGACATTTATTGATGAATGATAACTAACTTTGGAGGGGAATATGCAAAAAATTTTACCTGCATTGCTAATTTTCTCTGCGGTTGTGTTTGGTATTCAGCCGCAGCGGATAGTTCACTGTCCGACCGCCGGAGTTGCCAATCACGGGCAGATTATGTTTTTCGCCTCGGCGTT
>QMSR01000245.1 GCA_003649695.1 Thermoplasmata archaeon | reverse complement strand
CAAAGTTTCAAAATCCAACCATTCACAGTTTGTATATGCATCTTCATAAGCCATGTTTAATTCTCCTGAAAGAGACCCTCATTTAAGGGTTTCTTAAATAGTTTTATTTTCTGTCATTCTAGCAGTCTGTCGGTCTGATGTTTCACAGAACCATAATATTAATGTAGCATAGTTTCTTTTTTATTTTTAGAGCACATGCTTTTAATAATTTATTCCGATTCCCAGTATTCCTCTGCTATTTCCATAGGATTAGGGAACTATTCCCCCCCCCACATACTTTTTCAGCAAGAATCAGACCGATGCAGGTATAAAACTTCCACCAGTAAGTTTGTGCAATCGTTTAAAGTTATAGGCCAGCGTTACAAGATTCCATTCAAGATTGACTTTATCGAGTCCACGTAGATGAAATTGCCGGAATCCCATTACTGATTTAATAATCCCAAATACAGGTTCAACTGTCTCTTTCCGTTTCTTGTATTTATTCTTACCATCTTTAGTTTTCAAACGGTGGGACATTATTTCTTTGACAGATGCATCTATCGCAGGAGCTGGGGGATCTTCCTTTTTCAAAAGATCTTCTACAGTTCTGTGATGGTTCTGTTTTTCTATGGCACAATAAACTGTAGGACCTTGTCCCTCAGCTTCAAGTTCCAGTACTGCTTTTTCACTGAAGTATCCTGTATCAGCAAGTGCATCATTAACTTTACGTATCTCTGGAGCTACACTTTTTACAGACGGATTCAACTCCAGTTTATCATTGGCATGATCGGTTACATATTCCCCAAGAACAAGCATACTTCCTTCAGTATCCACCGCTGCCTGGGCATTGTACGCCTGCTCAAAATGCTTGCTGTTACCGGCTTTCATAATTCGACTTTCTGAATCTGTAAAATTAAACTGTGTTTTATCAAGAGGACTGTCAGATGGAGGTTTAGGATCTTTTCCTCTCGGTTTTTTACCTTTTTTACGCTGTAGATCCCGGGCTTTAATTTTTGATTCATATTCTGCTTGCTTCTGCTCCTGTACTTCCTTGTAACGCTCCTCAATAACTTTTCGTGCCTTCTCAAGCGATGCTTTCCTGTCTTCGCGTCGTATGATTTCATCTGGAATTGTTAAACCATCGTCCAGTGGACTGTTATCTATCTCCTCTGCTTTACGAGTAAGTTCTTCTATTTCAAGCTCAAGCTGATGGATCATTTTTCCTGCTCGTTTGTAACTTACCGCCGAATTTTTACTGGCATTGGCTTTGATTTTTGTTCCATCGACACTCACGCCACCTACTTTTTTTAAATGTCCAAGTTCACTTGCCAGCATCAATACTTTTACAAATGCTTCCTTAAATGCTTCTCTATTTTTTAACCGAAAATTACAAATAGTATCGTGGTCTGGATGTTTATCTCCTCCGCAAATATATCTGACTGCTACATCATAATAGGTTGCCTGCTCTATTATTCTGGATGAAAACCGTCCGGTTGCATAACAGTAGATCAATAGTACTAACATCATCGAGGGTGGATACTGTGGGCTTCCGCTTCCTCGTTCATTTATTTGAAACTTTTCTAAATCCAGCATCTCTACTGCATCTATTACAAAATGAACCATGCTGTTTTCAGGCAGCCACTCCCGTAAGTCCGGGGGGAACATCATCACTGTGTCACGATCTACATTGATAAACTTTGCCGGCATAAAATATCCTCCGGCTCTATTTTACTATATTTCTTGAATTATGTTTTTACTTGTTGAAAGAAAGTCCGACAGACTGCTAGTAAAAAATATTTGCTCATACATTTATATATGATGATAATCTGATTTTTACTTCAGCTAACAGTGGGTAATAATAAAAAATATATTATTTATTATACGATTTTATATTATTTTTGTAGATTACACGTATTTTATTTAAAACCCTGGAATAATCCTCTGATTGATAGTCCACATATGTCCATGGAAGAGATTGGAACTTTTTATTAACAAATAATAGGGTTACTTCTCCATAGATTCCTTTTTGAAGTGGAATTCTGTGTCCATTATCTTTAGTTGTTGCCAGAATAAAGCTTTTCATGGAAAGCATTCCCGGATCAAGGTTAATTTGCCTGTTATTATCTTCTCTAAAAATATTTTCAATAGTATTGGTTAGAATTTTAATATCCGATAAAGTGTCCGGAGAAATTAGGTTTTGAAAAGATAAAAAAAATCGTTTTATATTTGTTCCCATTTCAGGGTTGTAGTAATTTGTATAGTTAAAATTTAATATTTCACTTTTGTAATCGATTGGACCAAAGTTATCTTCCAACTGTTTGTTCAGTTCTTCAATAAAATCTTCCCGGCTGATAAGAACAGCTATTATAAGTTTCTCCGGAGTAAAGCTTGTAATTTCTCCCATAAGTTCTCCTTGCTTTGTTGCATGATTCGTAATTTTAAACGATAATGATGCTATAATGAAAGATGATAACAATTTTTTAGTCGAACTGGAAACAGTACTTGAAAAAAAGAAAACAGATCTGGAAAAAAAGGAATTAACTGCATTAAAGGAAACGGTAAGACTCTTTACAAGTGCATTTGAAGGAATTTAT
>QMSR01000244.1 GCA_003649695.1 Thermoplasmata archaeon | reverse complement strand
TGTAGGCGCTGCGGCTGTTAACGCGGATATCCCTGCCGACTATGGCAGCTATTGCGGAGAAGACGGTCAGGGTTGGACCGTTTCGGATGGTACAGGCGCGACTCCCGACATAGGTCTTTCCTGGAATTCCGGCGGCAGTGACTGGGAATTCCATAATGCTTCTACTTTTGCCCCCGTTGAGGATGAAACAGTAGCCGGTGATTGGGATGCAAGTTATGCCAACGCGGTAGCTCAATTACAAGACGGAACCGTGGCGGGGCATCTGCAAATCGATTTCTCGGTTGGTCCGTCGAATAAACTTATCTTAGATTCATTTGATATAGGTAATGCCACTGACCAAGGTGAGGCAGCCTATGGATATAATATAAGCATAGTTAAAGCCTCTGATTCTTCCACGGGTTGGACATATTCCACAGCTCTTTTTACCGCCGGAGATGTTGAACATGTGGTTGCAAACTTCACAGGTGATTTGGGAGAAAACTACACATTAAATTTCGATCGCGAACCTGCGGGACCTCCGACTTTTAGAACCGGAATAGATAACCTGTGTTTCAGCCAGAGACCAAAGCCTTACACCACGGAAATCGGATTCGTTGGCGCAGCAGCAGTTAACGCAAACTTTGCAGGAGAGGTCGGGGAACATTACACTTTGCATTTTAACCGCAGGCCGGTAGCCGGCATTACTTTTCGAACAGGAATAGATAATCTGAATTTCGGCTACATACCTGTCCAAATTTCCGAGCCGTGCGAGCCGACTAATGAAGTGTTTCAAGTTTCTGTCGGACATAGAGGCAGCTCGTTCTTCGCACCCGAAAATACTCTCGCAGCTTTTGCGGCTTCATCGAACAAAGCAGACTATGTTGAATTTGATGTGCGTGAATCGTCAGATGGTGTTTTAATTATAATGCACGATGACACTGTCAACCGAACGACTGACGGAACAGGTTCTGTTGCCTCAAAAACATTAGTTGAATTAAAAGCGCTGGATGCCGGTTCCTGGTTCTCACCGGAATTTACCGGCGTGCAAATCCCTACTTTTGAAGAAACACTCAACGCTATTATTCCATCGCGAATTCCACTTATCGAAAGGAAGACCGGACCGGCTTCAAAATATGTACATATTCTCCAAAATCTTAATATGACAACAAGTGTTGTTATTCAGTCCTTTGACTGGAATTTTCTCGATGATGTCCATTCGATTGATACGAATATTGAATTAGCGGCGCTGGGGATTGGAAATCTAACTTTGACCACAGTAACAAATTTGAAAGCAAGAGGTATAAAAACTGTCGCGTGGAATTACGGCTACATATCGAAAGCTGAAATTGATATGGTACATTGTAAAAATATGAAAATATTCGTTTGGACAATCAACGACTGTACTACTATTCAATACTTTCTCGGTATGGATGTTGACGGTATTATTACTGATGACCCCGGACTTGTTAAAGACCTTGAAGATGATTCATATTCCAATTTCATTGAAATGAAAAAAGACATTATCTCTTATTGGAAATTCGATAACGGGCCGGCAGGCGCAGAAGCAACAGATTCAATAGATTCAAATAATGGAATGCTAATGGGATTTGGAAATCCGGCAAGTTGGACGAACGGCTTGGCTCCTCAGTTTGACGGGTCACTCTATCTCGACGGAGTTAATGATTATGTTGATATTCCTAACAGTATTAGCCTGAATATCAACACAAACTGCCTGTCTATGTCTTTGTGGGTTAAACTTCCTAAAAAACCTTCAGAGATAAGCGGAAGTTATGGCGGGATTTTTGACTCCATAGGTGACGCTTATGTAATGTATCTCGACAAAGGTAGCGAGGAAATTCGGTTCAAAGTGACCGATTTGAACGGAAATGCTGCCCGGCCTGGTATTCCGGAGGCAAACATCGAGACGGCTTCCTGGCATAATATCGCGGTTGTGTTCGATGGATTGGCAGGACCGGTTGCCGGACAGGCCTTAATTTACCTGGATGGACAGCTGATGGATGTCCATACAGGAAACAACGGTACAAAAAGAGGATTAAACGCCAATGTAAAACCGGGACAATTTGCCGCTATCGGTAGGAACGGAACGAATGATAGTTATTATCTGTCTTTTACAATAGACGACTTCGCGATTTGGAACCGGCGCCTCAGAAACGGTGAAATTCGACAAATATACACCAGCGGTACAAATGGAATTCCTTTATATCAACTATTGATACCCGAACCCGCAACTATTGGATTAATTCCGATTTTTGGTTTAGTATTTTTACGCAGAAAATAAGAAGATAGCCGGCAGTCGGCAGAAAAAAGTGTACTACGAAGTACAAGCTATGAATATTTCAACTTGATGTAGTCGTTAAAATTTCCATGCACCCGATGTAATTGAACGGGGCTGTACGCGAAAAATTGACATAGAAGAAGAAAAATGAGGAGATGATAAGTGTATTAAAAGAGTGGAAGAAAGATATTAAAATATGCGCGGATCCGTTTCATGTGGTTGGTTTAGCCAATCGTCTTGTGAATGAAGAGCGTCGTTTTCTTCAAAGTCAGGATAAGAAGCGAAAACTACCGGCAGGT
>QMSR01000243.1 GCA_003649695.1 Thermoplasmata archaeon | reverse complement strand
CAGGGAGGAGGTCCTGGGGAGGTTCGAGAGGAGGCTCAGGATCTCCGCCGGCGAGCTGGGCGAGATCGACGAGGCCGCCAGGCTCGAGGCGCTTAAGGGAAGGACCTACGTGTACGAGATCACTGACAACACGTGCCTCGTGGAGATGGACGAGGAGCCACCGCACGAGCCGGACCCCGAGGCCCTCAGGATCGCGCTTACAGTGGCACTCATGATGAGGATGAGGGTCCTGGACGAGATCCAGTGGATGAGGAAGATCGTCGTCGACGGCAGCGACGTCTCGGGCTTCCAGAGGACTGGCCTCGTGGCCGTGGACGGGGCGATAGAGACGGAGTGGGGCCCCGTGCGCATCCAGACCCTGTGCCTGGAGGAGGAGTCGGCGAGAAAGATCAGGGAGGAAGGGGACAGGGTGGTCTACCGCCTTGACAGGATGGGGATCCCCCTCCTGGAGATAGCCACAGCACCGGAGATCAGGGATCCCCAGCAGCTGAGGGATGTGGCGCGCAGGATCGGCTACCTGCTGAGGGCGACGGGGAGGGTCAGAAGGGGCCTCGGCACGATAAGGCAGGACGTAAACGTCTCCGTCGAGGGGGGCGCCAGGATAGAGATCAAGGGGGTCCAGGAGCTGGACATGCTCCCCACGTACCTGGTGAAGGAGGTCGAGAGGCAGGAGGCCCTGATCAAGGCTGCAGAGGAGCTCAGGAGGCGCGGCGCCTGGGTCGGCGAATGGGTGGACGTGACCGAAGCCCTGAAGGGCACGAGGTCCAGGATCCTCAGGAGGGGCCTTTCCAGGGGCATGAGGATCCTCGCCCTCCCGCTCAGGGGGTTCTCGGGCCTCCTCAAGGGGGTCATAGGGCCCGCGCTCGCCGAGTACGCCAGGGCCCACGGCCTCGGGGGCATCGTGCACACCGATGAGCTGCCCGGTTACGGGATTACAGAGGAGGAGGTGGGGAGGGTCAGGGAGGCCCTAGAGGGCGTGGACGCCTTCGCCCTCGCGGTCTCCCCGCCGGACCACCCGGCCCTGGAGAGGATCAGGTGGAGGGCCCAGTACGCCCTTAGAGGCGTGCCCAGGGAGACCAGGAGGCCCCTACCCGACGGCAGGACCGAGTATATGAGGCCCCTGCCCGGGGGCGCGAGGATGTACCCCGAGACCGACGTACCCCCCACGCCGGTCCCTATGGAGCTACTGGAGGAGATCGCGGAGAACCTGCCGCCCACCATAGAGGAGAAGATCGAGCAGCTCTCCAGCACCTACGGCATCTCCCGGGACATGGCTTCCAGGATCGTGGACCAGGGCTACGAGGACCTCATGGTCCGACTCTCGGAGTCCCTGGATCCCAGGGTCGTGGGGAGGATCCTCGCCTACAAGGTCCCGGAGCTCAGGAGGAAGGGGGCCGATCCCGACGCCCTCATCGAGAGGCTCCCCGATGTCATGGAGAGGGCTGCCAGGCTCGGCCTCCCCCGCGAGGGGATCGAGGAGGCCCTCGAAGCCGTGTTCCTTGAGGGCAGGAGCGTCGAGGAGGCCATGCCGGAGGGCGGGGGAGTGGACGTGGACGCGGTCATCGAAGAAGTCATTATGGAGAACATGGAACTGGTTGAGGAGAGGGGGGAATGGGCCTTCAAGCCCCTGATGGGGGAGGTCATGAAAAGGCTCAGGGGCAGGGTTTCAGGAAAAATTGTTGCAGAGAAATTGAAGAAAAAATTGGAGGAGATTAGGATTTCTTCCTGAGGAGTAGGACCGCCGCGAGGACAACCGCTATTGCCACAATGCCTATGATGATGTAAAGCCAGGGTACCACCGATACGCGGAAGCTAACGCTCGCGGTGGCGGTGTTCCCGGCCTTGTCGGTGACCTTGATGGTCACCGTGTGGTCGCCACCCGGTAGGTTGCTGAAGGTGTAGGAGTTCATGCCCGTGACGTCCTGCCAGGCACCCCCGTCTATGGATATCTCCACCTTCTCCACGTTCTCCTCCGTGACGTTCCAGTACACCGTAACCGTCTTGCCCACCTTCTGGCCCTGGGTCGGGCTGCTTATGCTTATCACGGGCTCGGTCGTGTCCACCACGAAGGCGACGGAAGCAGTGGCCTCGTTGCCGGCCTTGTCGATGGCCCTGACGGTCACCGAGTGGGAGCCGTCGTCCAGCGTCAGCGTTGTGCTGGTCGCGGTGCCCACGTCCTGCCAGGCACCCCCGTCAACGGAGACCTCGAAGTGGTCCAGGTGCTCCTCCTCGTAGGTCCACGTTACCTGGACCTGGGACTGGGCAAGATATGAGCCCTGCTCGGGGGATGTGATGCTAACCGTCGGTGCGGTCGTGTCCACCACGAAGGCGACGGAAGCTGTTGCCTCGTTGCCGGCCTTGTCGATGGCCTTCACCGCGACCGTGTGCGGGCCCTCAGTGAGGCTGAGTGTCGTGCTCGTAGCCGCTCCAATGTCCTGCCAGGCACCCCCGTCAACGGAGACCTCGAAGTGGTCCAGGTGCTCCTCGGTGCACTCCCACACCACCTGGACGGCGGAGGTCCCGACGAACTCACCGCTTGAGGGGCTCAGGATCGCGACCTCAGGTGGGGTGGTG
>QMSR01000242.1 GCA_003649695.1 Thermoplasmata archaeon | reverse complement strand
GGACGCGATACGCCTCCATTATCGTCCTCACCCTCACCTCGAAATCTTCGTATCCTGCTAGATACGTCTCGGCGTTGAGGGGATCGGCTTTCTCCAGGGCTTTTTCGGCGGCCCGTGCGATCGCCAGCGCGTTTGTGGGGTCAAGCCAGACGCCGTGGGGATTCTCCATGTCCCCGTACCAGTACTCCGGGAGATACCTGAAGCCCTAGCGTTTGTAATCCTCAAGAAAGAGCGTCTCGCCCGTTATGGTGCCCTCTGCCTTCAGCTCGGCTATCTTCTTCTCCACCGGGAGATGGCCGCCCGTCGTCACGATGACGCTTGCTTTCCTCAGGAGCTCTATCTGACTCGCCGTGAGCTGGTACTCGTGGGGGTCAGCACCGGGCGGGATCAGGTAGACCACATTCACCGAATCACCGAACGCATCCTGAACTATTGCCGCCAGCGGGGCTATGCTGGCCACGACCAGCGGCTTTTCTTCAGCGGCGCTGGTGAGGGGCGTCAACGTCCCAATCAGGATAATCATGATGATTAGGAACCTCTTCATTTTCGGTCACCCTAACTCGAATAAACTCCGGAGTTTTAAAGGTTGTCGGAAGATTTATAAGAGTGTAAAACTTAACACTCCTGGGTGTCGTCATGAGGAGACTGACGACATTGATAATTTTGGTCTTTCTCATAAGTACGGCAGTTCCGGCCAGCTCCTACGACATTGATTCAAAGACCACCGTTGTGGTGCACTCCAACTACGAGTTGCTCGGAGTTCTCTACTACCTCGCCTACGGCTCCCAGGACCCGTTTATAATCTACAGGGGTCAGTATCTGCATGATGTCGAATCGTGGTTTGGTCAATACCAGAACCACAAAGCCGTTGAGATGCTGAAGGAATACTTAGCCGATGCGAATTCAATATCTGAGAGGGACTACAAGCTCCTTTACTTGGATCAGGTTGCCCTCTCTTTGCCCGCTGGCATGCAGGTGGGCGTTTCTCAATCTCAAGTTGAGGCCCTTGCCCGTTTCCTTGATGTCGACGTCGGATGGATGTCCGAGTTTCTCACGGCCCTGAAGGACTTTGCGGAGAAAACGGACTTCATGGAATTCTATAACTCCCACAAAGAGTTCTACCAAGAAGATATAGAGCTCTATGCGGATGCCCTGGAATTGCTGCCTCCCAAGGATTTCATGGACAGGTACATGGACTTAACGGAGATTGAATTCAGGTTCGTTCACTCGTACCTCGTCGCTTTTCATGCCCACGCATACAGGCCGAGGGGTGTTTATGGCCTCGCGGGGATTCAACCTCTTGTGAGGCGTGTTCCCCAGAGAACGCTGTGGAGCTACAGAACCGCGAGGGACACGATGTTTGGACTCTCCCTCAACAAGGACTACCTCGATAACCCCGGACTGGACAGGCTCAACTATTTGGGAATGGTTTACCACGAGCTGGGTCACGACATATCCAATCCCACGCTTAACTTTTACGATTACCTTCCGAGGGAGCTCAGCTACCTTGAGAGCACCATTGAGGATGACATGCCCTATCTGGCCGTTTACGACATTCACTTCTGGGGCGACTACGGGATGATATACGAGGGTTTTGCCGATGGTTGGGAGGATTTCGCGATTATGAACGTTGATCCAGAATACGCCGAACTCGCTATGTGGATGCAGAGGGGCTGGGGGGAGTTCTGGATCGATGATATGATAGAGCTCTACGAAAAATATGCCAACGAGTCAGCTCAGAACAACAGGGATATCCGGATGTACATCCAGAATATTGCTGAGGAGCTTAAGGAAAGAATCCCTGAGGAAAACGCCTCCGTTCTCTACCAGCAGCGCGTCCCTGTAACCCCGCTGAGGGCGTTTGACAGGGGCGCCGTTACAGGAAAAGTCGTGGTGGTCTACGGAACGCAAAACCCAGACCCGAAGGGAACGGAATACGACAGAAAAACCGCTGAACTCATAGCCGACAACCTAAAGACCTTCTACTCCCAGTGGAACGGAAGCGTGGAGATAGTCGTTAAAGCCGATGTGAACGTGACGGAGGATGAGCTTGGGGAGAACCTTGTTCTTGTCGGAGGCCCCGCGGCGAATTCGGTTGTCGCTGAAATGCAGGAGCACTTCCCGCTGCGCTTTGTGAAGGAAGGGGACTACTGGGTGATCGAGCACGGCACCAACTGGAGCGTCGATTCGTTCATAATAACGGAGAACGAGAGCGACCCAGTGCTGAAAGGGCAGCTCGATCTGTCCGATGACCTCACCGCAGCGCTCCTGCTTGCGGTGAGAAACCCCAACAACCCCGAGAATTACATCGTTTGGATAGCAGGGGCGGACCGCTACGGTACGCGGCTCTTCAGAAATCCGACCTACTACCTGTCAAGCTACGAAATATTTACAGGAAAAGAGATGGAGATGGGCTTTTATGTTCAGCCGCTGGCATCCCCATGAGGGGAGTTTTCTTCTTTTCCGTTCCCGTTGCTCTTGATGTGGGGCTTGCCGATGGCTATCGTGAACCCCTTGAAGCTGTCGTCCTTTCTGTTGAACTCTATCGCCAGCGGAAGGCCGTTGTCCTCGTTGAAGACTATGCG
>QMSR01000241.1 GCA_003649695.1 Thermoplasmata archaeon | reverse complement strand
CTTTCGGAACTATAATAACTTTAAAGTACCTCTTTTTGAGTTCCTCAATAACCATCCTGACCATTAAAATATCAAGAAAATCCTCGAATGCCAAATAATCCTTTATTGTGTAGATTGGAATATTAAGATTCTTTGTGAAAAACAAGTTTCTTTCATCTCCTACATCCTTTTCTTTGGTATAGACTGTTAGCCGCAAATTAGAGTACTTAGAATCTATTCGCACAAATTTCAGATTGTTCCTATTTGCACATTTTCTACATATACTCCACCCTTGTGGTAGGTGGAAACGTCTTCCACATAAGCTACAAGATTTCCATACACCATTTATGAAATACCAATCAATCTTGACGTTTCTATTATTGCCTATTGTTAATAATGCATAATTACCTATAGGCATTCCATCCTTAGCAGTCCTATCAAGTCTGGCAACATTCACATATAAGATATGATTTATTTTCCAATCTATTCCACCGAAAGAATGACTATGTCCAAACACATGTACAAATGGTTGATAAAAGTCTAAGAGATAATTAATTTCGGGTAATCCGGAATGTAGAGATTGCTGAGAGCTTTCAAGACGCTTACCTCTATCCATTATGCTATAGGGTGGATAATGAGTAACTAGAATGATAGGCTTTCCTTTATACTTAACTTCCTTAAAAGGACTCATCCTTTTACCATGTCCCACCAATATGAAATTATCAAATTCTATTGGTCCCGAATTCTCTAAATTTACCCCCTCATCGCAAGCCTGGTAATTTACATCCCAGTTACCTTCGACATAATATATGGGTTTTTTAAATACCGAAATTTTTTCCAAAATCTTACGGAATACCTGGGGTTTCTGAGGATTCCCTATGTCTCCAGCAATTACAATCATATCGAATGAATGCTTCATTTTATGAATCCAATCGACAAAAGCTTCAACGATATTCTCTTTCCCGTGGATATCAGAAGCTATAAGCATTGTAGTTTTTCCCATATCATCACAACCTCCTTGCTCCACTATACGCCATGAGTAGCACAATCAAAATATTAGACAATGGTTTATTTAAACTTGTTAATTAAGTAATGAAACTAGGAAGAGGTTGATGTCTTGAAGCATAGCGGCATCTCGGTAATCATACCGACATACAAACTTGACAATTCGTTGTTTCCACTAATAGATTCTCTGAGAAAACAGTCTATTGGCCCTAGCGAGATTATTATAACATATGGTAAAAGGGAAAAAGAAGCATATGAGAAAATTAACAAGGATGATAAAATACGCCTAATAAAAGTTGTTAATGACAAAGGCCCAAATCGTGCTCGTAATATAGGTTTGGCGGCAGCAAAAAGTGATATCATAGCTTTTATAGATAGTGATTGTATAGCTTCCCATAACTGGTTAGAGAACATAACCGAGGCTTATAATAGGTTTAATATCGATGCCATTGCAGGAACAGTCAACACTTTGAACAGACGCGTCTTCTTGGCTAGATTTCAAGAATATTCTCTCATAAAGCCTATTCCACAGTATAGCAAGACTAAAATTCTCAAAAAACATCTTGGTTTAAATCTAATTGTGACAGCAAACTTTTCAGTAAAGAAAAGTATCGCTAAGAAAATTGGTGGATTCGACGAATCTTACTATAGGTTTGGAGCAGATGATCTAGATTTTGCTACAAGACTTCTTAAAAATGGGTATAAAATACTATGCTCTCCTGACATAATAGTCTATCATAAAAATAGGGAGAAAATTAAAAGAATTCTAAGAAGATATTTCAACTATGGTGAAGGATTTTCATTATATCGCATTAGACATCCACTAACGTTTCTTAGTTTAATTGTTACATTAAGTGCATACGGTACTATAATTGGGTATACTCTGGCAGCATATTTTATTTATAAAGGATATATAGTTATACCTCTTTTAGTTTATCTTACACCGTTACTAATCACTACATTATATCATACACTATATTCAGTATTGAAAAAAGATTTTAGATTAGAGAAAGTTGCTTACCCATTTTTAGACTTCGTTTTATCTCTTACTTCGATTATGGGCATTTTTTACATGGATGTGCTAATGTTCTATAGAGCCCTGAAAAAAATATTCAAAAAATAACATAAATACGTAATATATAGTTTATGTTAACCTTCTGGAATAACAGTACTTGTAAAACCTTTGCTATATTTTTCCCTATGAAGTATCTTTCTCTCCTTACTATTATGTATTATTTTTATTAGTTCTGTCTCCATCACCCATCCATGATATTTTAAATATTTTTAAAGTATGCCTTAATTCTGACAAAAATCTTTCGCTCTTGTAGCTAATATGCATGGGCTATCACCTCGATGAGCCAATGAAATGCTGAAAATGGTCTCTCAGCATAAAGCCTGACAAAAGCCGAGGCGGCAAAAGTGTAGAAGCTAGCATGAAACAAGCTGATGCCACGCTTAAAGAACAGGAAAGCCCTCAGGAGCCAATTCCAGCTCTCAGCACCATTCACATGCACCGGGCCAGCAGCATAGCCCCCGCCAGAATGCCTCACAGACAAGTGCTCGTAGCCAAGCCCGGAGACACGCCTATAGCCGCGAAACTCGTCAG
>QMSR01000240.1 GCA_003649695.1 Thermoplasmata archaeon | reverse complement strand
CTGGGGTTACATCTGATAAACCATATCGCAAGTCAGCACGGATCGTTGGTGATGTGATGGGCAGATATCATCCGCATGGCGATGCCGTTTTCACTCAGATACCCGCTGCAAAACCCTATAGGATGGATTCGCTTTTTCCCAGTCTTTAATTGAGTTATGAAGTTGAGTCAAACAAAAGTGCGAATAGTCATAGGCAACTCTTAAGATCCCATCCACCACTTCGGGGGTAACAGTTTTCCCTCTATGATTCCCAAACATATTTCTGAGACCAATTGATAAAATTAGAACCAGATCGTGACCTGAGCAGACCTGCCATGGATCGTGTCCCTCACTCATCAATGTCATAACCTTGAGTTTTATCACATTATCATCCAGTGCAGAGTCTTTCGAATCGGTTTTCAATTCTCTGATCAAATTATCAACGTCCACACACAATGTTTTTTCATCTACAAACTTGTCAAAGGATAATTCCTTAAATTTCAGAGATAGATTGTCTTTCGTGGGAGATGAAAGCCAGCGCAGATAACCAATGGGCAAACCACCATCCAACAAGATGTCTCGAATCGGTCTGCCGAGTTTCTCGATTTCTCCTTCTGATCCGAACTCAGATAGAACGTTATCAAGCGCATCTGAATGCAAGATCATCGTCTCAAGATCGTGGCTGTCTGTCATGAGCAGGTTTGAACTGTTGGGATCAATGTCATCGAGTCTCTGGAAGTCTGCATCAACAATAGTTAGAACACCATCAAAACTGCCATTTTCAAGCATCTTCAGAGCGCTGATAGCCTTATCCTTGCCAGTCGCGTGAATTACCCTGCATTCGGTCTCGCTAACAAGACGCCTATAAACCCGCGCATCTGTGCTGCCTTCGACGATTAGGATTGTTCCAGTATACTGAGTACGCATCATGCGGGCGGCATTTACGATGCTATAAACGGTCTGCCTCATCATTTAGTGAATCCGCCCAATTCGACTGTCAGATCCCACCGATCATAGATTATTTCAGGTGAGTGAGTAGCGAGCAGGACATCGAATCCTGCGAGTCTGATGATCTCCTGCAAATCTCGGAGGAATTGCTGCTGCCAGATAACATGTAAGGATAATTCTGGTTCATCGATGAGAATAAGGGAATCTGGTTTGACCTTGAACAGCAGTTCATAATTCAAAATCAATTCATGTTGTTCTCCTGAAGAGAGGTCTGTGGGCGATATATTCTTTCCATCGGAAGTTTTGAAGACGAAACCTTCCTTTTTGCTGATCGACATTTTCTTATAAAGAAATCTGCTGTTGATGATCTTCACCAGAAGGTCTATCTTATCAGTCAATTCGTCAAAAACTTTTAACTTCTCTTTGACATCCCGGATATAGACTGATAGAACATTTCTGTTGCTATCATCGATCTCTTGAAATTCCTTAAAGTCGATCTCTTTGACTCGATCCAGCAGTCCGGCTGCCATCAGACGTGAACGCTTTTCCTCGAGTTTGCTCAGATCGTCTCTCAATTCGTTTATTGTTGGCTTAGAGGAACCGTTTCCTTTGACAAGTCTTGTAGGAAACGTTCTATCCAGTGATTGTGACAATTCTGCATATTCTGCAAGTTTTTCCTGAATCGCCCCTGCAAGCTCTTTGGAATAATCGATAACAGTTGGGATTGTGTAATATGATTCCCGGTATCTACGTAGGTGATGCGAATCTGAAAAGCCGGGCAAGCGTTTGGTGGATAGGCGTTGGGTTTCTATGAAATGGATGTGGATCGAATTTCGTATTTTTCTTAACCAATCGGGTTCATTTCCCTCCATTCCTTTTTTATGTACTCCCCTACTAGGTACACGATCACCGAAACGATCCAAAACGTCCTCTAACAATAGCGTCTCATGAGTCGGCACATGAATCCATGTTTCAGAATCTACACGCTCAAGCTCTGGTATCTTACTAGAGATCAGTTCCAAAGGGAATGTAAATTCCTCCCGTCGTATAGATGGTACTTCATAAGACTTTTGATCTGAACCGCGTTTGATGAACTCAAAAAACAATTTGTTGACATTGCCCGATATGTTTCTTTCGCTGTCGTCATGATTAATTGTAGTCTGCTTAAACGCGACTCCCTTTTTCAGGCATAGAGTACTCCCATCATCAAAATCCACCGACAACTCGTTGAACGGGATGCGGCGAAGTTTATAATACTCTTTTTGTGGACTGAAAAGTGCGTCCAGCAGCGTGAGTAGTATTGTCTTTCCGATCCCATTAGGTCCATGGATGATCGTTATGTGATCTTCCATATTCAATGGGACTTCATGGCAGAACATTCCAAACAGATTTTTAACTGTTATTTTTTTTATTTTCACGAAAACCACCATCCAATTCTCTTGCCTGATTGTTCACCATAATCATCGACCAACATCTACGTACACCTCTTTATACCTATTGCTATAAAGTTTACGAATGCTCCGCGAGAACATATATTGACCAATATCGAATAGTTGCAGTCCATAGGAATATGTAAATTATTTTAAGATTGTACATTCTCGTATTGATCACCCTTAAGTGTCAACAAGATAATGTATTGTAGAGATTGCATGACCACATCGCCT
>QMSR01000239.1 GCA_003649695.1 Thermoplasmata archaeon | reverse complement strand
GTGCTTTCCGATTGGGGCGGGGTCAATCCGCAGTATGTCAATGTGGCGCTGGATACTCTTGCCGCAAGGGTGAACTCCATTGGCTCGGGAGGTCTGCACGATTTGACCGATGGCAGAGGAATCAGAACCTTTGTTTACAACGGCGGCGCCGCAGAGACCGTTGAGGTTGACCTTTTTGCCGGCGGCGGGCTTGAGTTCGCCGGTTCCGACAGCGCCCTCGCCGTTGAGGTCGGCGATTTCGCTGGCAACGGTCTGGCTGGCACCGACAGAAACCTCTATGTTGATGTCGCCGCAAACGGCGCACTCACCAACACCGGCGGCACCGGTTCGCAACTTGCCGTTCTGGTTGATGGCACCACCATCGGCATCAACGGCTCCAACCAACTTTACATACCCAACGGCGCAGTGGACGAAAATCTTTTGAGCGTCTCGGTTGCCGGGCAGGGGCTTGTGGGCGGCGGCGGAAACCCGCTTGATGTCAATGTCGGCACGGGGCTTGTGATTTCGGGCGATGCAGTCCAAATTGATGAAAGCAACATACCCTACACTCCTTCCAACCTTGCCGACTGGAGCGGCGGCGCCGACCCCGGCGATGTGGACGACGCCCTTGACCAGTTGGCTTCCCGGGTCAGCGGAATTGAGGGGAATTACATCCAGAACCTTGCACCCGATAATGCCGCTGCCACCGGGCAGTCCGCCAATTTTGACATCACCGGAAACGGCGAAATCGGCGGAAACCTGCACATCTTTGGCAAACTCACGGTGAACGGCGGAATAGACCCAACATATATGGCTTTCACGCCGCAAGCCTCCGACCCGGCGCCGGGAACCACCGGCAAACTGTGGGTTGATGCCGGCGGAAACCTTCAGTATTCCACTGCCTCCGGCAACGAGGCGGTTGTGACCTCCGGCAACATCGGAACCTATGGGGTCACATCAATAAATGCGATGACCGGGGCTATCACTTTCAATGCCGGGGTTGGGCTTTCGGTTGCCGCCGCTGGCGGGTTGGTGACCTACTCTCTTTCCGCCAGTTTGAACGACCTGACTGATGTGAACACCACGGGCGTCGCCGATGGGCAGGTTATCAAATGGAGTGCGGCTCTGTCGCAGTGGGTTCCCGCCAACGACAGTGTTGACGACGCCGACAATGTGGTCGGAAACGAATACAACACAAGTTTGTCCTTCAACGACGGCACCAACACCCTCAGCGTCACCGACGGCGGCGGAACACTCACTGTTACAATTAACAATGAGGCGGACGACCTCTCGGACAATTCCATCAACGACCTTTCGGATGTGGACACCACCGGTGCGGTGAACGGGCGGGTTCTCACCTGGAACGGAAGTGCGTGGGTTCCGCAGGATGTCCCCGGCGACGACTGGGGAACTCAGGTTGTCCAGACTGCGGCAACACTTACCGGCGACGGGACATCTGCCAATCCACTTGATATAGCCACCGGCGCCATAACCTCATCCCACATTCAGGACGGCACGATAACCGGAACCGACATTCAGGATGGCTCCATAACCGGCGCCGATATTCAGGATGGCACGATAACCACAAGCGACATCCAGAATGGAACCATTACGGGCGGCGACATAAATTCCTCCACCGATGTGACGGTGGAAAATCTCACCGCAAATACCCGGGTTTCTGCGAATGTGGCGGTTAATTTGCCAATTTATTCCGGGGCAAACTCCACTCCGAGCGGTCTTTCGTTCACTCCGCAGGACGGCGATATGATTATCTGGGATGACACCTCATCCGGGCACGACTTCAAAATCTGCGTGTATGTGGGTGAATCTTATGGTAGCGGGCACTGGGAATGCACCGATGTGAACTGACCCCCTTTACGGGAACAAACCTCAACCAATTCAAAGGGGGTATCAAGATGAAAACGAAAGTATTTGTGATACTGGTTCTGATATTCGGTGCGGGGGTCGGGTTCGCTCAGGATTTCGGGATAAATTACCTGCCGGCTTATCTGTGTCCCAATTCCTGCTTTGAACTGGATGTCGCCCACGACACCCTCAACCCCGGCTATGTCTATGACAGCGTCTATGTTTTCAGCCGATTGGAAAGTCTTGCCACCGGGTCTTCCGGGCGATGGTATCCCCTGCCGGATACCACTGCTTCGCTGCCCCGGATTTGCAACGGTTCATACTTTGACGCCGGGCGTGGAGAATGGGTTTTCGGCTGGGATTCGGTCTATATCCGGGCGGACACCAATGGTTTCCCCGCCGCCGAAACAACAATATGGGTTTTCCACTATCCGCCGGATTCCGGATGGGTGAGTGCCGGCGGCACCACGCTCTGCCCCGCAGTCGCAGGAACGCTTTTCGGAAAATACCTTGAGGTTCGGGGGGCATTTTTCTGGAGTTTTGTCGTGGACACCGCCGTGGTGGCGAACGATTTTGTCCACCCGGAGATAATTGACACCACAATCTGCATTCGTCCGGACCATCAGGCATACTGGGCGCCCGACACATTTTCCCTCTCGCCGACCTATATTGACACCACCTACGACCCCTGTCCCTCGCTGATTTGCACCACATTCACGCTCCTGCCCACAGACCCTGTTCCCGACACGAC
>QMSR01000238.1 GCA_003649695.1 Thermoplasmata archaeon | reverse complement strand
TAGCGGGGGGAGGATTTGAACCTCCGACCTCCGGGTTATGAGCCCGGCGGGCACTCCTAGCTGCCCCACCCCGCTGCTCGACCCGTAGTTAGTGAACCGTGCAGGGTTTATAAATTTTGCGGGAGTGAACGGAACGATGGGATTGCAGGGAATAAAAGGGTAAAAAGAGTTGCCGTGCTCTTTATCCCATGGGCGTTATGTGGACGACGATCTTTGAATCCTCCGTCTCGAACTCAAACCTGCGCGGAACGCCGCTGGAGTCGACGAAGACGTGCCAGGTCTTGCCCGATTTCGTGGTGAACTCGTACTCAAAGAGCTTCTCCTTGAGACCCAGTCCCATCAGTATCCTGTCGGATAGGGAAACTGAGCTCTTAACCTTCCTGAGGTCGCGGGAGTTGAGGAGCGCATCCCTGAAGGCCAGTGTGGGAAGGCTTCCCCGTATCATGTCCACCGCCGTGTCGCTGTCTACCCCGTAATACTTCTCCCAGAGCTCCTTAACGTCCATGGTGGTTCCATCCGCAAGGGTTACGGTTCCCGAAACATCGCCCGTGAGCAGGTTGACGGTTATCTGGCCATGCATCGCCAACGAGCCGTTGATGTAATACTCCTCCGACTCCGTAACAACGCCCCGTACCATGTCAACTGCCCCCGTCGTCACGACTTTGCCGTGGTACTCAAAGTCCTTCTTGAGGACGTTTGAGCCCCCGTTGTTAACCACGTAAACCCTGTACTGGTCGAAGTCAATCTCACGGACGAACTGGTACTTGTTCATGCTTCCCATTGCAGAGGCGAGTGCCTTCTGTGAGGGCGGCTGCGAAACGGCATAGGCTGCTCCCAGCATTCCCCCAAGGAGAACCAGCACGAACAGCAGGACGAGATACCTCCTCATTCACATCACCCCCTCAGTAGGAACCCAAATCCCCCACGAATTCATAGTGCCACTTCATAGTCAGCTTGGAGCTTGGACCGCCGTCAGCGTCGCTGAGGTACGGGTAGTAGAAGTTGCAGGTGAAACTGCCCTGGTGGTAGGTCCAGGACCTGTAAAAGCCGGCGCTGTTGCTGAGGCGAACGTAGGCGTAGTCCAGAGAGTAGAGCCCCACGAAGGGAAACGATATCTGCGAGTATCCAGAGCCGGAGTACCAAGAGGTCGAGTACGATATCACTTTACCCTGCATCTTGAAGGTGTATGTGAGGCCTACCCTCTTGGTGGCGTAGAACGTTGGTCCACTGTCCGACAGCACGACGTCGTAGGTGTCGGCCCCGTAGACCATCGCGGGAGTCGCTAGTACACTACAGAGAACCAAAAACAAAACAATTGCTAGTTTTCTAACACTAAGTCTCATCATGGGCACCTCCCGATAGTTGGGCATTACTTATTGTCTTTAAAATACTATAAAAATTTCTGAGTAATTTTGATATCACCCTGACTTCTGAAAGTGGAAGAAGGACTTATAAGCAACAAAGCGTCGAACCAAATAGGTGGTGACATGTATCTAACGAATGAGGAGGAGCTCATACTCGCTGGGGAGTACGGCTACGCACTCCAGAAGGCCATGGAGATACTGGTAGCCCTCGGTGAAATCTACGGCGCGGAGAGGCTCATTCCGATCAAAAGCGCCCAAATCGCGGGTGTTTCCTACAAGAACATCGGCGATGCGGGCATGGAGTTTTTGCGTGATTTCGCCGATGCTGGGGCAAAGGTTTCCGTTTATACAACGCTCAATCCAGCAGGCATAGGGGATGACGAGTTCATGGAGAAGCAGATGGAAGTTCTCGAACTCTACAGAAGGATGGGCATCGAGGTTACCTCCACCTGCACGCCTTACTACGGCGCGAACCTTCCAAAGTTCGGCGATCACCTGGCTTGGAGCGAGAGCTCCGCGGTAAGCTTTGCAAACTCCATACTCGGGGCAAGGACGAATCGCGAAGGTGGCCCGTCAAGCCTGGCCGCAGCCATAGTGGGCAAAACCCCGAACTACGGCCTCCATCTGGACGAGAACCGAAAAGCCACGGTTGTGATTACTGTCGATGCCAGGGTAGAAACCTTCGTGGACTACTCAGCTCTCGGCTACCACCTCGGTAAAGTCCTCGGCAACGATGTCCCCTACTTCAAGGGACTCAGACCATCGAACGTCGAGTACCTCAAGGAGATGGGTGCGGCGATGGCCGCGAGCGGCTCGATAGCGCTCTACCACGTTGAGGGAGAGACCCCGGAGTATCGCTGGGCCATTGCCGATAAACTCGAAACAATAGCGGTGGAGGAGAGCGACATACGGGCTGTAAAAGAGGCTTTCTCAGATGACTGGAGCGAGATAGACATGATACTCATCGGCTGCCCCCACGCCTCCCTTGCGGAGATAAAAGAGGTGGCGGAACTCCTTAGAACCCGCGGAAAACCCCTGAAGATTCCGCTCTTCATCACCGCCGGAAGGGCAGTCAAGGCTCTGGCCGATGCGCTCGGATACACAGAAACGATAGAACGCTACAACGGCCGCATTATTCCGGACGTCTGCTTCGTCGTGTCCCCAATCAAGGGATGGTACAATGGGGTAGCCACCAACAGCGGTAAATCGGCGTTCTACTTCCGCTCCTTTGGATTCAG
>QMSR01000237.1 GCA_003649695.1 Thermoplasmata archaeon | reverse complement strand
GGCCCTCAGGGGGGCCCACATGGTCTTCGTGACCTGCGGCCTGGGCGGGGGCACCGGGACGGGAGGGGCGCCCGTGGTCTCCCAGATCGCCAAGCAGGAGGGAGCCCTAACCATCGCCGTCTGTACCCTCCCCTTCAGGGCGGAGGGGTGGCACAGGTACCAGAACGCGAAGGCCGGCCTGGACAGACTCAGAAGGGTCGCGGACACCGTCATCACGATACCGAATGACAAGCTCATAGAGCTCGTGCCCAAGCTCCCCCTGAACCAGGCGTTCCGCTTCGCGGACGAGATCCTGATGAGGGCAATCCTCGGGATCACCGACCTGATCCTGAAGCCCGGCCTCGTCAACCTGGACTTCAACGACCTCAAGACCATCATGGCCGGCGGTGGGGTCTCCATGATCGGCATGGGGGAGGCCAGCGGGGAGGACAGGGTTGTGAAGGCCCTTGAGAACGCCATTAACTCCCCGCTCCTGGAGGTGGACCTCTCCACCGCAACCGGGCTCCTGGTGAACGTCATCGGTGGTCCGGGGATGACCATGAAGGAGGCGGAGAAGGCCGTGGAGGAGCTCCACCGCTACGTGCCCGAGGACGCCAACATCATCTGGGGAATCGCGATAGACCCCGAGATGGGGGACAAGGTCAGGGTAATGGTCGTGGCCGCGAACGTGACCTCCCCCTACATCCTGGGGAAGACCACGGAGGAGGAGCTCAGGGAGCTGGGCCTGGACATCATTCGCTGACCCTTACGTACTGGGGAGGGACCTCCTTCGCTATGTAGACCTCCCTCCCCGCCTTCCTGATGAAGACCCCGTCCTCCAGGGCCCTCCTCGCGTCCACCTCCAGGATCACTGGCTCTGCTATCCCCCTGGCCATGGCGGCCTCCCTCGCCTTCTGCTTGCTGGAGCTCAGGTGGACCCAGCTCCTGTCCGAGGGCCTTATCCCCATCTCCAGGAGGAACTCCGCCTCCTCCGGGGTGCAGGGGAAGTAGAGCTTCTCAGGGGCCTCCGCCGGGAGGTCCGAGAGGTCTACCTCTAGCGTGTGGCCGTAGGTCGCCCTGATCTTCCCCTCCCTGAGCTCGTACCTGCCCCTCTCGTCGGTCATGGCTATGGCCACTACGTGCACCTCCCTCACCCAGCGGAACCCCCTCTTCCTCCTGATGGCCCTTGTCAACTCCTTGACTGAGACGAATCCGTGCTCGTCCAGCTGTATCCCATACCTCTCGGGGACGTGCCTGAGGGCGGCGACCATCCTCCTGCTCAGGGCCTCCGCCTCCTCGTCGTCCATGAGCTTCATGCCCCTCCTCCCGCACTCGGGGCAGCGGTCCCCCCTGTAGTACCCGTGGTAGGGGCAGAACATGATGGGCAGCTACATCACCCCCAGCACGTTCGCGATGTAGGGTGCGGCCGAGAATTTGGTGAACTCCGTAACCACGGTGTCGCTCGAGAACACCGCATCCACGAGGGGGAGAATCCTCTCCCTCGCCCTCCCGACGAAGAGGCCGTGCACGCAGCCCACGACCACCCTGCGGGCCCCTCCCTTCCTGGCCCTCTCGGCGGCCATGGCTATCGTGCCACCGGTGGAGATGATGTCGTCCAGGATGCCGACCACCCTGCCCTCGAAGTCCACGTCTCCGGTCATCTCCACGTGCTCCGCGTCTATCCTCCTCTTCTCGAGGTGGGCGTAGTCGGAGCCTATCATCCTACCCACCTGGGCCGCCTCCCTGGCCCTCCCCTTGTCGGGGGCGAGTACCAGGTCCACGCCTTCCTCCCTGAACCTCTCCCCGATACCGGGGAAGGCCGTGGCCACCATAGTCTTCACGGAGAAGTAGCTGACATCCAGGTAGGAGTGGGGATCCACCAGGACCACGCCGCGGGTCATCCTGGAGATCGCGTCCGCGACGACCCTCGCGCTCACAGGCTCCCCGGGGAGGAAGGCCCTGTCCTGCCTCCCGTATCCGAGATAGGGGATCACGGTGACGGTCTCCGCCCCAACGTTCGAGAGGGCGTCGAGGATGAGGAGGAGCTCGATGAGGGAGTCGTTGGGCCACGTGTTCCCGACGACAATGGCCGAGTCCAGGGTGCTGTCGACCCTCACGTAGATCTCCCCGTCGGGGAACCTCCTGTACTCGGGGACCGAGAGGGGTAGGCCCAGCTCCGCGGCGAGGGCGATCGCGAGATCCCTTGAGCTTGACGAGGGTACTATGGCCTTCATACCCATTTTGGAATCCCTCCGCAGTTATATGCGCCTGAAGCCCCTCCTCCCCCAGTTGGCCACCGACCTCACGTACATCCTGACTGCGGCGGGGAGCGTCAGCCCCCTTCCCCTGGGCGCGCCCTCCCCCCGGAGGACCATCTCCATGAGCTCCTCCGGGTCCCCGGGGTCGGAGGGGAGCGCCAGGAAGCACCTCCCCACCTCCTCCGGGAGGTGGGCGTCGCTGCCGGCCGTGGGGGGCTTCCCCAGCTCCCTCGCGTAGGCCATGGCCCTCCTGTTCGCGAACCTCGAGGTCCTCCCGTTCAGGACCTCGATGGCCCCGATGCGCGGTGCGAGACGCCTGAGCCAGGCCCCGCCGATCCCCACCGAGATCTTGAATGGGTGCGCCGG
>QMSR01000236.1 GCA_003649695.1 Thermoplasmata archaeon | reverse complement strand
TTTGTCCCCCCGAACTTCAGCCTCCAGGGGCCCAGCTCGAGCTCCCTGGAAAGAATTCCCTCCAGCTCGGCCTCCTCTAGGGCCTCCCTAAGGGCCTCGGCCCTCCTTCTCTCCGCTTTCCACATCTCCAACAGCCTCGACACCTTGGACGGTAGCTCCTCGGGGGAGGCCTTGAGCCTCGAGGAGGCCTCCCTGAGGATCCTCTCCCTGGACCGGAAGGCGTCCAGCAGGGCCCTCCCGGCGGCAAATATGATCCTGACCACCCCGTCCTGGATGCGGTCCGTCCTGATGATCTTTATGGGTCCCGCCTCGGAGGTGTTCCTCAGGTGGGTCCCGCCGCAGGCCTGGGCGTCCACGCCCTCGATCTCGACGACCCTGATCTCCCTCCCCGGCGGTATGCCGCCCTGGTAGAGGCGGAAGCCGTACTTCCTCTCCGCCTCCGTCCTCTCCATCCAGAAGGCCCTGACCGGGATCGAGGCCTCCACGATCTCCATGGCCCTGTCCTCAATCTTAGTTATCTCCTCCTCGGAGATCCCCTTGTAGTGCGTGATGTCCAGCCTGGAGTACTCGACGCCCTTCTGGGCCCCCGCCTGCCACACGTGGGGGCCTAGGACATCCCTCAGGGAGGCCAGGAGGATGTGCGTCGAAGTGTGGTGCACCATGAGCCTTCTCCTCCTCTCCCAGTCTATGATACCTCTTACCCTGGCTCCCACAGGGACCTTGCCGTCGACCCTGTGGACGACGACCTCGCCGGACTTGACGGTATACGTTACGCGCACTCTGCCCCCCTCCCAGTGGAGCCAACCTACGTCCCCGGGCTGTCCTCCACCCTCGGGGTAAAAGGCGGTCCTGTCGAGGACAACCTTGCCGTCGCCGCTCCACAGAACCTCGGCCTCGAACTCCCTCATGTATTGGTCCTCGTAGTAGAGCTTCCTGGTTGGAGGCAGCCCCTCCGGAACACCCTCCTCCTTCCTCTCCCTGACCACGTGCACCTTCGAGTGCCTGTTGGCGAGGAGCCTGTGGAAGTCCGGGGGCACCTCGACCTCGACGCCCTCCTCGGAGGCCACCTGCTTCACGAAGTCGGGCGTGAGGCCGTGGGAATCGTAGAGGAGGACGAGCTCCTCGGGGCCCAGCCTCCCCCTCCTCAGGTACCTCTTGACGATCGCCCTCCCCCTCTTAAGTGTCCTGCGGAACCTCTCTTCCTCCAGCTCCATGATCTCCCTTATGATGGGCCTCATGGAGGGGTCCATGAGGTAGGAGAAGCGGTCGTACATGGCGAGGACCGCCTCCCAGGGCTCCAGGGGGTTCCCCAGGGCGTCCAGGGACCTTATCAGCCTCCTGATCAGCATCCTGGCGAGGTAGCCGACGCCGGTGTTGGACGGAACCGCCCCGTCGTTGAGCATCAGGGCAAGGGAGCGGGCGTGGTCCACGACGACGAAGGCCGGCTTCACCCTCTCCACGAGGCGTAGGACCTCGGAGAGGGGGGCATCGACGCCCTGCGACGCCAGGAGCCTCCTCGCCTCCTCCGGGTCCCTGGGCCTCCCGACCTCGAGCTCGAGCATGCCAGCGATCCTGGAGATGGCGGAGAGGATCCCCTCCTCCCTCTCGCCCAGGTCGACGGACTCTAGGAGGGGGCCGAGCTGCTCCCCGTAGATGGAGTGGTAGATCGTCGGGGCCCCGTCGGAGAGCCACTTCAGCCTCTCTAGGCCGTAGCCCGTGTCCACCACCCTTATCTCCATGCGGGAGAAGCGCTTGCCCCCTAGCTCAACGTCCCCGTTTGGGTCCTCCACCAGGTCCATGAAGACCAGGGTCGCGACCTCGAGGCCGTCCACCAGGACCTCGAGGGCCTCCCCTCCGTTCCCGCCCCCGATCCAGGGCTTCTCCTTGTAGGTGATCTTCCCCTCGTCCACCCCCAGCTCGGAGGTCAGAAACTCGTGGGCGAGCTCGACGGTCCTGTCCTTCCAGTAGATCTCTTTGTCGGGGTAGTTGAAGGCGTGGTGGGCCATCATCTCGAAGCCAGTGAGGTGCCTCCCGGTGACGCCCACCAGGTCCGTGTCCACGAGCCTGATGCAGGGCTGGGATATGGCCAGGGGGTTCGCCGGAGGGGGGGCCAGGCCGCTCGTGACGTGGGGCTGGAAGTCGTAGATGGACGCGTTCACCAGGAGTACGTCGTCCCTCCAGCGGGCGACCACGGGGTACCTTGAGACCCTCTCGTGCCCCTCCCTCTCCAGAAAAGATAGAAAGGCCTCCCTCATGCCCTCCAGCGAGTACTCCCTCGCGGTGGGCGGGAAGCCGACGAAGCCATATGGGACGCACTCGGCGTCCCCGCAGACCCTCCTGTCGGGATCCGGGGTCCAGAATGGGGCACCACACCTCTCGCAGAACTTCCGGATGAACCCCCGGCCCCTGAGAAAGCCTATTTCCATGCCTTACCCAAGATGGCCAGGGCCTTAATATGAATTATGGATAAGCATTATCATTGGGCTGGGTATGAAAGGAGGGCCGGGGTAGCCTAGCCAGGCCAAGGCGGTGGCCTCGAGAGCCACTGGGCGGAAGCCCGCGTGGGTTCAAATCCCACCCCCGGCGCCTAATTAATTTTAATGG
>QMSR01000235.1 GCA_003649695.1 Thermoplasmata archaeon | reverse complement strand
CTCGGCATAGAGGTCGACGAAGGCGGGGTCATTGGCGATGAAGACGGGGATGCCGTTCACGAAGGCTGCTCCTCCCCTGGCCTTCGAGTACTGGGAGACCGCATAGGCGTAGAATTGTGTCGCTGAGAGTCTCTGGACCCTGTTCTCCTGCACGGCCTCCAGGATCTGGGCCGAGGTGTCAAAGGGCCTGCTGGGCTCGGTGGTAATGACGTTGATGAACACGTCTACGTCGAGGGACTTCCACTGATCGGCGAGCTCGCCCGCGGCCTGCTCCAGCTCCAGATTCCTCTCGAGACCCAGCACCTCATTCCTGATGTTCTTCATGCTCCCCAGGTGAACGCCCTCCCTAACCTCTACGTCCTTGAGGCTCCTCGGAATCTCTATGGTGGGCGGCATGACCTCCCTGGCGATGTCGTACACTGTCCTGCCGACCTTGGAGGGGTCGACGTCGTAGGCCGCCGCAATCTCTATGTCCTCGAACTTTATCGGGAGATCCACGTCGGCCAGTGGAACCCCATGGGGCTCGATTTCGCCCTCTTTGAGCCTTTCTAGGCCTACGGCAAAGTGCGTGGCAACAAGACCTTGACCGAAAATCCCGACTTTCATATGATTGTATTGCTTCTTATTCAATAAAACCTTTTCGTATATTCATCCTTGATGGAGGAGCTGTTGGGGGAGGTCCTCAGGAGGAGTGGGGAGGCCGGCGTCCACGGGCTCGAGCATGCCCTTCGGGTCATGAAGTGGGCTCTGTTTTTGGGGAAGAATGTTGGGGCTGACTTGGAGGTCCTGAGCGTTGCCGCCCTCCTCCACGACATCGTTCGCGACGGCGAGGACCACGCCCTCAGGAGCGCCGAGGAGGCCAGGAGGATCCTCCTCGCCCACGGCTACGACGAGGAGTTCGCCGACAGGGTCTATTTGGCCATAAGGGATCACAGCTACAGCTCCGGCAGGGTCCCAGAGACATTGGAGGGGAAGGTGCTCAGCGATGCTGACAAGCTGGATGCTCTGGGCTTCGTGGGCATTGCCAGGGTCTTCCAGTACTCGGGCAGCCACGGAAGGACGATCGTAGAGTCTCTGGAGCACATAAGGGAGAAGCTCCTCACTCTCCCACAGGAGATGTACCTGGAGACCAGCAAGGTCCTGGCGGAGTGGCTCGTGGGCAGGGTCGAGGAGTTCCTGGACGGGATCACGAAGGAGCTACAGATCCTCGATTCATTTTGATTCCTTGAGGGTCTTCAGGAGCTTCAGCCCTCCGTAGTGGGAGGCCAAGATCAGGCCCACTATTGTGGTGCTCACGTAGGTTATGGCCCTGTCCAGGATGACGATGGCCGCCGAGGTGGAGGCCGGTATGCCCATGGAAATGAAGGCGGCGACGAGGCCGCCGTCGAGGATCCCCACTCCGCCCGGGGTCACCCCTAGGGTGCCCAGGATTATGTAGATTACGGTAACGTAGGCTATGGCGGCCCAGCTGAGGTAGATGCCCAGGCTCGCCGCAATGATCGCGATCCTGAGCCCCAGGAAGATTATGGATAGGATCGTCAGGATGGCCACGACTATGTTGTAGTGCCACTTTTTCTTTATCATCAGTAGGGCCTTATCGTACTCCGCCAGCGTATCACCCGGAATCCTATGTCCCCAGGCCTTGAGGGCGTACTCCAAGAGCCTCCTTCTGAAGATTATGAAAAAGAGGGCGAGGACTATGAAAAGAAAGGAAACCGCGAGGACGTACCTAGAGAACTTGAGACCTATGACGGTCATAGCGTAGATGAGGAAGCCGAAAAAGGGAATAGCCTCCATCGCTTTCTCCGTTATCACGGCCGTCGTTGCGATGCCCAGGGGGACCCCCCCTTCCGACTTCAGGAGGGCGATCTTCGTTGGCTCACCGCCGTACCTGGCCATAGGTGTCAGGTTGTTCACGAAAACAGCTATGATTGAGAGCTTGTAGAGGAACTTAATGCTGACGTCCTGGCCCAGGCTCCAGAGGATCACCTTCAGCTTGATGGGGGATATGAGGAGGGTGAAGTAGTAGAAGAGGACCGCGATCAGGAAGAGACGCAGGTCCGACTCCCTCAACGCGGTCCAGATCTCGCTCAGGAGGGCCAGGACGTCCATCGCGGGGAAAGTGAAACGATCATCTAAAAAGGCTGTTTATAAACGGAATTCATTTTGCTCCCGCATGGGCTCATCGGGGATAGAGGCCCTCACCCGCCCCACCACCCTGGGGGGCGGGAAGGTGGAGTACGACTTGGGAATAGGTCAACCCGACTCCGACCCTCCGCCAATGGTCGTAAAGGCCCTCGCGGAGGCCGTCCCGAAGGGATATTTCCGGTACACGAGCCCCATGGGGGTGCCGGAGCTCAGGGAGGCCCTCGCCCGCTTCCTCAACGACCTCTACGGATCGGACGTGAGGCCCGAAGAGGTCTTCGTCGCCCCCGGGGCCAAGGGCGCCCTCTTCGCTGCCCAGGCGGTCCTCTCAGAGAGTAAGAGGAAGCTTGTCCTCATGGACCCCTCCTACTACTCCTACTCCAGGGTCGGGGAGTTCCTGGGTATGGAAGTTATCTGGGTTCCCATGCGCCTCGAGGACGACAGGTACCGCCCCGACCTCGAGG
>QMSR01000234.1 GCA_003649695.1 Thermoplasmata archaeon | reverse complement strand
TGGGGCGACTATTGTGGGGGACATGCGGTGGTTATTGTCGGCTGGAACGATGCAGATTCCTGCTGGATCTGCAAAAATTCCTGGGGAACCGGATGGGGAGAAAGCGGATGGTTTAGGATTAAATACAACGACAGCAACATCGGATATGGAAGTCAGGAAAGTGCCGCAGTCGCTGCCCGTGTGTGGTCTCACTGCCAGATTCCGATGGTCTTCCCCGATACAGGGATTCAGTTCTTCAAGATAGCGGACACTATCCACGCCTATGCCCTTTCCCCGGTTATGGGCAATTCCGACACGGTGTTCGTTTTTGATTCCGCCTTCGTTGATGGCTTCAGGCACGATACGGTGTTCTCTGAAGATTCATTCGCGTTTGTCCTGGACGGTCCAACCGAGATTTTCTGGCACTGGGACACAGTCACCGGCGTGCCAAAATCCCTCATCGCCTTCACCAGCGAATACGACAGCACCGCAGTCTATATGGAGTATATGAGCCTTTTCACCGACACGGTCCTTCAATGGATGGCGGAAAGCGCCGTTGTAATCTCTGCCGATTCCCATCAGGTTTTCAATACCTCCGATGTCCGGCAGGTGGCGGTCTCCTTTGACCACTGGTCCGACGGCGGACCGCTGACCCATTCTGTCGTTATGCCCTCCTCCGGCGTGGACACCTATGAGGTGTTCTTTGCAACAGACACGGTGCGCTATAAAATCTCCTTCAGGTCCAATGCACCGGTGCAGGTGTATATTGACAGTTCCTGGAGATATCTGCCCTACGACGAGTTTATGGATTCTGCCTCGTCCCATTCGGCGTATGCTTCCGACCTGGAAAATGGAAATGTATTCTACTCGTTTGACCACTGGACGCCCGATGCCGGCGGGCGGTGGATTTATTTTGATGTGGATTCCGCCGAAACCCTTTTTGCCCACTATTCCACTCAATACCAGATGTTTTTCACCACCGATTTCGGCGGCGGGCAGATGCTGATTTCCGATTCTCTTCGCCACGCCGGATGGATGGCTCGGGTTAATTCCGGTGTCCCAATTTATCTACAAGTTGCGCCCCCTCAAAATTTTTTGGGAAACTTTTATATCTTCTCCGAATGGTCTGATGGAATAGATACGGCTCATCAGATTCTTCTGGATACACTCCCTCCTAATTTTCCCGTCATAGAATATACCCAAAAAATGTCTTATATTAAGGTGCTGACCTCTTATTCTTCCCCCAATTTTTCCGATTCTTTGGCTTTGCCTGAATCTCTCGTAGAAATATGGATTGAGGATAGTATAGTTTATGAGGACGGGATTAGACACATCTGCTCCGGGTGGTTCCGTCGCTGGAGCCGTTTTGATACTCTGATTTTTTCATCCTTTGAGAGCAGATTCCCTCCTTCGGAATGGCAGGTGGATTCACTGCATAGTTCTTACAATCCTCCCTCTATGTGGTATCCGTTTTGCCTTCCTCAACACGGGAGGCGTTTCTGTCAGTTTGGCACTTGGTATTCTGCGGGCACTGAGGTGTTTCTGACCACCGATACATTCTTCGTCCCCGCCGATGCCGACAGCGTCCGCTTCTGGTTCTGGATTTATCACACTGCCGGCGGCGAGGCGGATGATACCCTGTTTTTCCTGATTTCGCAGGACTATGGTGCCAATTGGGATACTCTTGGGGCGTTCTCCCGTCAGGAATTTGACCATCTGTGGCGAAGGGCTGAATTTGACCTGTCCGCCTATGCCGGCGACAGCGTCCTTGCCAGATTTATGGTCAAATGCGGAGGGAACGGCAACCCGGTTATGATAGACAATGTCCTCTGTTGGGCGGCGTATTCCTGCGCCGATTCCGGCGCCGGAGACTCCCTCGCCTTTGTGCCGGAGTGGAACTGCACCGTCTCATTCCGATGGGACGACCAGTATCATCTTGCGGTGGTTTCGCCCTATGGCACTCCCACGGGCGAAGGCTGGTATTATCCGGATTCTGCGGCGGTGGTCTCGGTTGAGGACACGGTTTACGACGGCGGATGGGTCTATGTCTTCGCCGGCTGGACCGGAGCGGTCTCGTCGGCGCAGAATCCGTGCACACTTGTGGTCTCCGCGCCGGGAACTGTGTTTGCGGTGTGGGACACTCTCCTGCAGGCGGCGGTTATGCCCACGATTGACGGCGCCATCGCCACTGTGGACGGCGACACCGCCCCGTGGAGCGGGATTCTGTCCCCCGATTCCGACAGTGTGTGGGTGGATTTCGTCTCGCCGTGTTCTGTGGGCGCGGACAGTCAGGCGGTTTTCATCTTTTGGTCGGATGGCGCCACAGAACCGCACTGGGCGCGGTTTTCCTCTCCGGGAACTTTGTGGGCGCAGTTTGAATATCAGTTCCGGGTGCGGGCGGTCAAAAATCCGCCCACCGGCGCAGGATGGATTTCCCTCGGCGCAGACACCGCCACCGATTCCCTTTACGCGTGGGTGTTTGAGGATTCCGCCGTCTGGATTTCCGCCTCGGACACCGATTTCAACTTCACTGTTGAGACCACCTATGTGTTCCAGAGTTTCTCCGACGGCGTGGATACCGCGCATTCGCTGGCGGTCGCCGCTCCGATGAGGGTTGAGGCGCTGTATTCCGCAGAGGTTATG
>QMSR01000233.1 GCA_003649695.1 Thermoplasmata archaeon | reverse complement strand
GTGGTGACCAGGGAACATAGACGATATTACGATCCGTAACCCGATGGGCACCGGCAGAGGTGGCGGAATCACCATGACAATCGTTACAGGTTTTGGAGCCCAGAGCCTTTTCAGCCGGCTTGATGCCATGACTGTCAGAAAAATAGTGGGCGGCTATAAACAGTACCGGGTGCGGATCACTCTCCCCTTCAGCCTTTAAAACTGTGGTCAAGGCTGCCTGCACTGCCTTCACATCTTCGTCCCACCAGATATCGGGGAACATATCACCAATATGGTCAAAAAGGACATATCCACTGTCTTTAATCACAACCCGACCGACATTGGAATTCTGCGCCCAGGTCGGATCATTGGGCGGAATCATGGCCATATCCATCGGCGAAACAACTCCAATCTGCCCCGGCCGTTTATAGGCTTTCACGACCGCGTTCAGTTCCCTAATATACAAGACCTTGGCGCCACCATAGGGAAGATCGGACATATCGGCATCGGGCTGGGGATTGACATCCACCCAGGTCATGATGGTAACAGGCTCACCGGTTACCACCTGAGGATAACCATTGATACCGTTGGCATAATACAGTGGCGGAAAATTCTCGTTATCATATTTCTGGTCATACTTGAGGGGAACCCCCATTTTCTTGTAATTTTCATAGGTGACCTGAAGAAAATACTTCCAGAAATCAAATTTAAAGTTGGTGGGCATACCATTGACCAGGTGTCCCGGATCAGCCTCGCCATTCATGTTGAAATAGTTGACCATCTGGGAAACAAAATCCGCTGACTGTATTCCCTTGCCATCGGCGTCAAAATGTTGACAGACCATGTTAAAATGAGGAATACCATAACCCGGCGAGGTGCCATACACCGGCTGCATAGCGTAAGCAGGAGAAGGAAAGGCCATGCCTTTACCATCACCCACATAACCGGCTACCTGATCAGCAAGAACATTATAGCCCATCAGGTTATCAAAATTGGTGTAGTAACCCAGGGTATCGTCAAAGGTTCGGAAACGCCAGGTTTTTCGATAGGGTTCGTGGCAGGCCTGGCAGGATACGGTTGCCAGATGGCGGCCGGTATTCTCACCAAAAACCTCTTCATGTTTGGCGCTCGGATTGGGAGCCTTGCTGTCTTCCCCATCCAGATGACAGCCTTCACAGCTTTTCGGCCGCGGGTTGGCATCAAGGTCATTGCGGACCATATGGGCGGTATCGACACCTTTCAAGAAGTTATGCTTGTCCTCCTTGCTACCGTTTGTCCGCAAGTGGCAGGTACCACAACCCATCTTCTTGCCGGACATATGAACATCATAGCCCATTTCTTCGGGATCGTCAGTAAAATTAACATAGTTTCCATTTTTGACCCAGTCAGCCGGCATCCCCAACATATAGGTACGACCCCGGGTCCATTCACTGTTACCATGATCCCCGGTCATTACATGGCATTGACCACAGACCTTGACCCACTTGTAGCTGTTAATGTCCTGCTGACCGCCAAACATCTCGGTCATCGGCAGAGCACCATTAGCATCGAAATCACCAGTATTATAATAAGCCTTGGCCTGCCAATCATCACCGTCACGATCAATGCGTATATAGGTGGCCGGCGAACCATCATGGTTAAAGTCAAGGCCCATGAGGCCGGCAGTCGGCATCATATCAAAAAAACTCGGCAACAACGCATGCAACGTGGGACTGACCTTACCTTCTGGAATATTTCCTTCCTGAATATCTTTAATCACCAAAGCGAGATCAATCTGTCCGGTAGCCGGATCAACGTAGCGATAATCACCCTGCATGACCAAACTCATGGCATACATAGAACCACTATATTCTTCCCCAACCCGACCGCTGTAAGGAAGACCTTCCCCCTCTATCACCCCAGCGCGGACAAAATCGCGTACCGAGGCATCGCAGCTATCCCAATTGGTATAAAATTTCCCCGGCTCATACGCTCGCAGTCCATAAGGAACCGGCAGAAACATGTCACTTCCAGGCATATTGAATTTAATCTGATAGGCATAGATGAATTTATTGAACAGCATTCCCATCAGCATATTCATGTCACCATTCGGCGGCATCAGTCCTTTGTTCTTAAAGTACTGCAGAAAGCCCATGAAAAACTGGCCCAGAGCCGCCTGGGAACCCTGCAGGCACTGCATTTCATCCATCACCCCGTTGGGGTTGGCACAATACTCAGGTTTCAACATCCCGGTGGCGGGATCCCAGATCTTTTGAACATTCTGGCCATAGAGGGCATAAGGGAGTGCGATACCGCCAGCCTGTATTTGCTTGAGACCGTCAACCCACATCTGCATCATTTCGCCGACGATTTCCTTGGGAAGGTTCCCCATGGCCATAAACGGCGTCGGCCGGTTCATCCGCTGGAGACCATCGGTATAATTCATCACCGTGCTGTTTTCAAGTCCAAGCCTGGTTGGCATACCTAAAGATATTTGCGTAACCTTCCGGGTCTGCTGATCACGGTTGGCAAAAATCATCAACCGCGGACGGAAAGGCTGGACCTTGAGCCCATCGGCAGCAGTGTAGGTATAGCTGCTTTCAGGATCAATGTGACATAACAGGCAATCAGCCTCCATCACCCCGGACTTATTCCAGTCATGGGGCC
>QMSR01000232.1 GCA_003649695.1 Thermoplasmata archaeon | reverse complement strand
TCAGCCTCCTTCTCGGCCTCCCTGAGGATCCTCTCGTAGTCCACCCCCGCGTAGACCACGTTCCCCATGGCCAGGTGGGGCTCGTACTCCTCCCTCTCCTCTATGGTCACCCCGTACCTGTCCAGGTCCTCCATGGAGGCGAAGCGCTGCACCGCCTGCTTCGCCAGGTCCCCGTAGGGCATGGGGTGCCTGACGACGACCACCCTCAGGCCCCTGGACTTCAGGATGGATGCAACCCTCCTCGAGGTGGGGCTCTTTCCCGCCCCCGTCCTTACCGCACCCACGGAGATCACGGGCTTGGAGGACTTTAGCATGGTGCTCCTTGGCCCCAGGAGCCAGAAGTCCGCGCCCGCGGCCAGGGCAGTGGAGGCCCTGTTCATTACGTACTCGTGGGATACGTCGCTGTAGGCGAAGACCACGACATCGACGTTGTGCTCCCTGACCAGCCTCGGGAGCTCCTCCTCCGGGTAGATCGGGATGCCCTCGGGATAGAGGTCCCCCGCCAGCTCCGGCGGATATCTCCGGTTCTCTATGAACGGGATCTGGGTCGCGGTGAAGGCGACGACCTCGTACTCGGGGTTGTTCCGGAAGAAGACGTTGAAGTTGTGGAAGTCCCTACCTGCAGCACCCATGATGATGACCCTCTTTCTCCCCATCGGAGGAGAATAGGTGTGGTAGGATAAGAGTGGTGGACCGGCGGGGATTCGAACCCCGGACCTCCGCCTTGCGAGAGCGGCGATCTACCGGGCTGATCTACCGGCCCCCAGCTGGGAAAAATGCACCCCGAATAAAACCTTTCTACGTCAGGACGTAGGCCAGGAGCACCGAGGAGAGGCAGGAGACCGCGTTCACGGAGTGGTTGTCCATGAGCCCCTTCCTCTGGAGCGTCGCCCCTAGGAGGGAGTCAATGTGGGCCGCCAGGACCGAGCTCAGGAAGATCCCTCTGAGTGCCTGGCCCAGGGTCAGGGAGCCCAGGGTTAGCCCCAGCTTCCTGAGGAGGAGGGCTAGGAGGAGGACAAGACCCGCCCCCAGGACGGTCGCGATCTCCCCGAGGTGGGAGATGCCACCGTCGGTCCCGACGTTGACGCGCTTCAAAGTCGTTATCAGCCAGGCCTTGCCCTGGATGCTGCCCCCCTCGGAGCCGAAGGTGTCGGCGATGGCGAAGCCCAGGGAGGAGAAGAAGACAGCGTCGACCGTGAACTTGGAGGCCCCGGCGTAGGCCAGGGCGAGGGCCACGATCACGCCGACATTGTTTGCGAGGACGTTCTTGACCCCCCTGGGGCCGTCGTTCTTCTCCTTGTGCGTCCTCCCGTATACGGTTATGCCGAAGGTCAGGACCATGCCCACTATGAGGGCGAGCAGGTACACCGGGCCGAGGATGAGCAGGACCAACAGCCCTAGGGCGAGGGCCGTCAGGGTTCCCGCTGAGTCGAAGATCCTCCGCCACGCCAGGGCGGCTAGCAGGGCGAGTATGGCCAGCCAGGGCCAGGGCACCACGCTGAAACCCCCGCCCCCTACTTAATGGGGCTCAGAACTCTTCGGAGAGGTACCTGATCTGCTCCTCGGTTAGGCTGTCTATCTCGACCCCCCAGCAGCGGAGGATGAGCTTCGCTATCTCCTCCTCCACGTCCCCGGGTATGTTGTACACCCTGGGCTCGAGCTCCCTGCCCCTCCTGGCCAGGAGTAGGACGGCTGAGAGCTGCAGGGAGAAGCTGATGTCCATGATCTCCGCCGGGTGCCCCTGCCCCGAGACGAGGTTTATGAGCCTCCCCTCACCGAGGAGGTAGATCCTCTTCCCGTTCCCGAGGCGGTACTCGGTGACCCAGGGACGGGCCTCCCTCTTCTCGACGGCCATCCTCTCCAGGGCTGCCACGTCTATTTCGACGTTGAAGTGGCCGGCGTTGGCGAGCATCACGCCGTCCTTGGCCAGGACCATGTGCTCGTCCCTGACCACGTCCTTGTCCCCGGTGCAGGTGACCACCAGGTCCGCGTCCCTTATGGCTTCTATCATGGGGGCGACGCGGAAGCCGTCCAGGAGGGCCTCCACCGCCTTCACGGGGTCCACCTCGGTGACGGTGACGATGGCCCCCATACCTCTGAGCCTCATGGCTACCCCGCGGCCTACCCAGCCGTACCCGGCGACCACGGCCTTCTTGCCCGCCACCAGGAGGTTGGTGGCGCTGAGGATCCCGTCTATGGTGCTCTGCCCCGTCCCGTACTTGTTGTCGAAGATGAACTTGAGCTTTGAGTCGTTGACCGCGAACACGGGCACCCTAAGCACCCCCTTCTTCTCCATGTTCCTGAGCCTCCGAACCCCGGTGGTCGTCTCCTCGCTGCCCCCTATGAGGCGGTCCAGGACCTCCTTCCTCTCGGTGTGCGCTAGGTAGAGCAGGTCTGCCCCGTCGTCCACGATGATGTCGGGCCCGATGTCGAGGACCCTGTGCAGGCTCTCCACGTACTCCTCCTCCGACATCCCCTTCCAGGCGTAGATGGGCACGCCGAGGGACTTGAGGTAGTCCACGACGTCGTCGTCCGCCGTAAGGGGGTTCGAGGAGGTGGCGGCTATCTCGGCGCCGAGCTCCCTAAGGGTCAGCGCCAGGACGGCCGACTTGGCCTCGAAGTGCAGGGATATGCC
>QMSR01000231.1 GCA_003649695.1 Thermoplasmata archaeon | reverse complement strand
TGCCCGCAGGACAGAGGGTTACTCAGGGGCGGATCTTGAGAATCTGGTAAGAGAAGCTGCACTTCTTGCGCTGCGGGAGAACCCAAATGCAAAGAGGGTCACCACAAAACACTTTGAAGAAGCCCTAAAGGAGGTGAGGCCCTCGTTGACTGACGATTTAATGAAATGGTACAGAGAGATTGAGAAGGTGCTCATGGGCGGAATAAATAAAAGGGAGAAAGGAGATAAGGGGTTGGTTTACTACGGGTGATACCATGAAGATCTTCGCAGAAGAATTGAGAAATAAGGAGATCTACTCAAGTGATGGCCTTAAGCTGGGCATTATAGATAACCTGGTTGTGGACACAAAGAGCGGAAAGGTTCTCCACATACTGGTGTGGCCAGCAGAAACGGTGGATCTCACAAGGTTTAGAGTGGACTCACAGCAGAGGATAGTCCTTCCCTTCAACAAGATAAAGTCCATCAAAGATGTTGTTATAATGGCCCCGTTGAGCGAGTAGTGTGGGGCTATTCTGCGATCTCCTCATAGACTGCCTTCAGCTTTTTGGCTATCTTTAATGAGTCGTGGGTCTTCAGTGCAAACTCCCTCTCCCTCTTTCCAATCTCCCCCCACGATTCAGCACTTTCAATCAGATGTTTAATTCCCTTCGCTATCCCCTCCGGAGTGGCATCAACAGTCTGAATTGGAGGTTTTTCGGGGTAGATTGCTGGATCTATATGGCATATGACAGGGATGGACAGCGCCATTGCCTGAATGCTGACAAGTCCATAAATCCTGTACTTTGGCGAGACCCAGTCCACAACAATATCGGCATTTTTCATCCTTTCCAGCGCTTCCTTCGGCCCCACATGTTCCACGATGTCCAGGTTGACATCAATACCCATCTCCCTCAATATTTCAATCGCTTGAAGCAGGTTATCTGTCCCCTTAACCGACCTATTTGTAGGAAGGTGGACCAGATTGGGTGTGCGACCAGATTTAACCTCCTCCCCCCTCCGGCCTATTTCTACAGGGCTGAGGTCGTGCATAGGGACCGGGTTAGGAAGATATTCCACCTCCGGCAGATCCAGTTTTTTTGCAGGTTCAACAAGGTCTGGGGTTGAGACAAAAGTCCTCTTCGCAAAGGAGACGAATGGAACACTTCTAGCATTTCTTATTTCACTGCCGTGAAAATGTAGAATTGTGGGACACCTTTTAACAGAATAATAGATGGCTGTTATCCCAGGTTTGCCGTGGTAATGAACAACATCATATTTTCCAATGTTTCTCAGAATCCAAATGAACAGCTTGACGTTTGCCAAGAGTTTAGGGTTAGGGGGAATTGGATGGTCTATCTCGCCGGAGTACCTCCATTTAACTGCTGTAACCTCTGCCATAACACCCAACTTTCTCTGAGCGTCCCTCATGATCTTTGCCACGTTGGCAATGTTGTTTATGTGGAGCACCCGCATTTGGTCCACCCTTCTTCATCCCCAGACCACCGTTCGGCGGTATCAGACGCCCTTCAGTTCCCCTTCTATCTTCCCCAGACATTCCCTTCCAAGTTCAATTGCCTGGTCATATTCTCCCTCTTTAAAGGTCTGAAGCATTTTGAGGAGGTCCGCCTGATACCTGCTAGTGTTCATGCCACGCTCTTTCATCAATGATATCTTCTCTTTAATCTGAGAGATTATGATGGAAAGTTCCTGGGCCTTCATGGACTCCGATCTTACAGTGGGGGTTGGTGAAGCAAATCCTGCTGTGGTCCCACCCCTCTCAATGGATTCTATCTCTTTTTTGAGGTCGTCCATCATGCGGGTTGCATCCTCTAACATCCCCCTCTCTATGGCCTCCTTGATGTTCTCTGCCCTCCTTGAAACCTCCGCTGTAGAAAATCCTCTCTCTGACAGCTCATGGATTTTCCTCCAGAGTCTGTCCAACTCCGCTGTTAACGCCTCCTTCTGCTGTTTGAGAGCCTCTGCCCTCCTCACCGCCTCAGATGCCGCCTCAATGGTCTCTTTTAGTAGCGCTTTCGCCCTCTCACCCTCACCGCTTGTCCAGAGTTCCTGAGCATTGCGAAGTTTCTCCTCAAAATTGGAAACATCCAACGATAATGACCTCGCCTTGTCCAGAACACCATTTAACTCATTTATAAGAGATGTATACGAGGCCTCCTTCTCCGCCTTCAGAGCCTCCTCAAATGCCTTTTTGGAGAGTTCAAGCGAACCCACATAATCCCCCTGGTTATAGCGAGAGAGGGCATCATTGTACACCTTCCCAAGTTCTGGGGCTGATGGGTGTCCCACCTCTGATAATCTGAGAATAACCTCCCTAAGCTTTCTTAATGTGTCGTTAGCATCATACGCAAAAACCGTTTTCTCAACCTCTTCCAACCTCTCCTCCCACTCCGTGTATTTCCCGGAGTTAAAGAGTTCCTTCACCTCTCCAACCTTACCATCTATTGCCGATAGGTCAATCCCCGCCTCCTTCAGCCTTCTTATGGTATTTAGAAGTGGAATCATCCTCTTTTGGTAAAGAAGATTATATCCCTCTGTCTTCAAGCCGTCAAGTCTCCTTCTCCCTTCAGCTAGGAGGGAAGGAAGATCATCAACTGCACCCTCTTCATAAGCCTTTAACACGTTTTTAAGAGCCAATT
>QMSR01000230.1 GCA_003649695.1 Thermoplasmata archaeon | reverse complement strand
ATCTGAAGATTAATGTTTGTATGGTAATCTGAATTCCATGGAGCCTTGATATGATTATTCCACACGCCCTGTAGGTTAGCCGGTAGTTTGCCCGGACTTCTTGAGCTCCCCATCAAAAGATATCTGCCATACTGATAGTAGAGGGTTATCAGCCCGGGGTCTTCGCTTCCTTTCTTCATTGCAAGTAATCTTTCGTCTGTAGGTATGGAGTCAAGCTCACTTCCACCCAAATCAAATTTCACCCGGTTAAATATCTCAGAATGATCTTTAATGTGTGATGATTTTATTTTACTGTATGCTTTACCTTTTGTTTTAGCAATAATATCATTACAAATCTTTACGGGATTAATACTCCTGTCGAAGTTAAGATTATCAAGATTGTAATCGGTTGCAGCAGTCAACAGAAGTGTTAGTTCATCAGCATCCTTAACCGAAAGAGTGCCTTGCTTGGGAGTAACCTCTCCACCGTTGTTTAGTACTACCAGTTTTGCGGCAAACTTCATGTTTGCTCCACCTTCTCCTTCCTCCCTTGTTGTTTTATCAATAATCTGCCCCTCCATTAACAGATAGTTGTCTTTTGCAATAACCTTTGCATCCTTCTCTCTTTTCAGACTAATCTGTGTGGTTATTTTTCCGGGCTTGTCGGCTGAGATATGAACAACAATAATATTGTCAGGTGCTGATGCAAAAACCTCTCTTGTGAATTTTACTCCATCAATGGTAAAGGTTGTTTTGCTAATGCCACTATTCAGACTCAGTTCCCGTCTGTAGTCTGAGTATTCACCCTTCTTTTCAAAACTCAGAAAGAGGTCGCCGAATGTTTGATATGACCTGAATCGGGGAGGAGTGCCCAAAAGGCTTTTGTTTCCAAGTTTAGCAGCTTGTTTAATTTTCCCATCAAATATCAGTTCTCTTACTTTGGCCAGGTCTTTCAGAGCATCAGGATTGTTACTGTTAAACTTTTTTCCTGCCCAAAGACTCTCTTCGTTAAACTGAATATGCTGATTATAGACTGTTCCATAGTCCATAGCACCAAGGCGACCGTTACCTACAGGGAGGGCATCGTCCCAAATGGCTGCGGGGGCGTTGTACCACAGTTGTAGTTCATTTGGTTGTTTTTTTTGAGAGCATGAGCTGAATAGTATCAGAATGAGGGATAAGGTTAAGATGGTGAAGCATTTCATTGTGTTGTATTTATATTTATGAATTCTATTCTCTACTCATTGCATGTGTACTATAGCAGTTAATGTTTCGGTACTCTGCACCTCTTGCAAATTTAACATTTATATTCTACAAAAATGGATGGTAAATATATTTAGTATCACCTAGAAATTAATCATTATTTCGAAACTCTGTAACTCCCTTACAGTCTAAAGGGGGAGTTTGAATATACACAATGGTGTTCAGATTTTCATATTTCTGACTACATCCGAAAGTCTATCCCGACACTTTAAACCCGAAATAATCAAACTACTCACCCCATCCAACTATTTTGAAAGCTTTTCTGATAAACTGCAAATAGAGAAGACAGGGTGCAAATATTGGGTGGCGGACTACAATTGGTTTTATTGAAAATTCAGATGGTCAAGTCCACTCTAAACCAAGCAATGTAAAACCTTCCAACTTCGAGCTTCCTCCTTCCAGCTAATAATACTTCCGGCTTACCTTATCCTGTCGAGCGACCGGATAAGAGCTTCATCCTTACCAATTGCTTTGATGGCCATTATCAGCAGAACAACCGAGATAAGAGGAAATACAACAGGGTAGTGAAAAGAAGTTATCACCTCAACCTCCTTTCCGGCACTTTTGGCAAAGAAGTATATCAATCCGGTTAAACCAATCTGCAGACCAATATTGAGGGCAGCAACACGAATTTGAAGGAGCCGACGTTTGTGCAGAAAGATGGTTACAATACCAATAATTACGCTGGTGATTAGAAGAATTGAGAATGCCATCATATCCGTCACTATCTCACCGGTGTTTGACTCCCCAACAAAAATGCCGTTGAAAAACATACTATAGATAGTATCCTGAGTTGACAGGGTAACCAGTTTCAGATAGAACAGTGTAGCGGTTAACAGTGTAACTATAGCAAGGTATATCGATTGAATGCGCTGTATCATAACAGATGATTTAAAAATTATTTTCCGCGAATTTAAGATTTTTTATTGAGCTGAGGAACTATTTTTCTTGATTTGACATTGATATTAATCCCTTCTCGATACGAAATTCTGAAGTGTTAAGCTGAGCTGATTTCAGAGCATGGGTAAATCCTTCATTCATCATCCGTCCGGCCTGCAGCGGAAACTCCAACAGCTTGGCGTAGTTTTCTTCGGGTGATGGGGAGTCATAAAACTTTTGACACGAATCCACACTCATCGAAAGGTAAATGCGGCAGGCCATTGGTCGGGCTTCATATGCCAGGCAACTACCGTCTTCAAGTAACGGACAAGCCTCTTTGTTGTTGTACAGAGTCTCTTTGGTTAGTCTTTTCCGTCTGTTGTTTGTCTCTTGTGCTCTTTTTAAAATTCCGATTTTCTTCTCCTTAGTGAGATTATGGGTTATAAAATTGTAGAGAAAGTCAATCTCATGTGAAACGGCAAATACAGGTTGGTAACAACACATACTGCAACCCTT
>QMSR01000229.1 GCA_003649695.1 Thermoplasmata archaeon | reverse complement strand
CCCCTTATGGGCTCCATCCTGCTCCTGTCCACCGCCACGACCAGGCCCCCCTCGCCCACCCTCTCCCTGGCGTACTGGGACCAGGAGCCGGGGGCGGCCCCCAGGTCGAGGACGGCCTGACCCTCCCGGAAGATCCCAAACTTCTCATCCATCTCCATGAGCTTGAAGACCGCCCTGGACCTGTACCCCCTCCTCCTGGCCTCCCTGTAGTAGGCGTCCCTGATCCTCTCCGAAATCCACCTACTCATGCCTTTCCCCTCCACTACCTCCCCCGATAGCTACTATCAGGGGAGGTAGTTAAATGGTATATCCCATTATAAATGGTAGGTGGTGGTCCTTGTACTTTGACCCCGGGATAAAGAGGAGGAGGGAGGACCTCTTCGACAGGGAGGGGGAGCTCCTCAGGCTCAATGAGGCGGTGCGGAGGGGGGAGAGGATAGTCCTCGTAACGGGCCTGAGGAGGATCGGGAAGAGCAGCATAGTCTCCGTCTTCCTGGCGGAGTGGGGTGGCAGGGGCATCATGCTCGACCTCAAGGGCCTCTACTTCGAGTACGGCTCCGTCCCCAAGAGGCTGTTCGTGGCCGAACTCCTCAGGGCGATGGGGGAGGAGCTGAGGAACGCTGATCTGCTGGAGGTCCTGAGAATGCTAAATTCAGGCGGGGAGAGGGCGGTCCTTGCCCTCGACGAGGCCCAGTACCTCAGGTTTTCTGGGGGCTTCCGCTTCGACGGCGTCCTGGCCTGGGCCTACGACAACCTCGACAACCTGACCATCGTGCTGACGGGGAGCGAGATCGGGATGCTGGAGGACTTCCTGAGGTTCGAGGACCCCGCCGCGCCCCTCTACGGCAGGACGCCCTACGAGCTCTCGGTCGGGCCCTTCGACAGGGCCATGGCCCTCCGATTCCTCAAAGAGGGCTTCGCCCAGGAGGGGATGGAAGTCCCGGAGGGGGAGCTGGAGGAGGTGGTCGACGCCCTGGGCGGCATACCCGGTTGGCTCACCATATACGGGCACATGAGGGCGAGGAGGGGCCTGGACCACCGATCGGCCATAGCCTCCGTCTACGAGGAGGGGTCCAGGGTCGTCATGGGGGAGCTGGAGAGGGCCATTCAGCCGGCCAGGCGCAGGTACCTGGCAATCCTCAGGGCCATCTCCCTGGGCCTCGGGTCGTGGAGCAAGATCAAGGCCTACGCGGTCGCCCTCACGGGCCCCATTACGGATGCCAGGTTCACGGGGCTCCTCAGGAGGCTCGAGAAGCTGGGCTTCGTGGCCAAGCAGGACGATCAATACGTCATACCAGATCCGGTCATCCGAAAGGCCGTCGAGATCTTGGACAGGGCCTGATCAGCGCAGGAGCCACACATTCCCAACGAACACCCTCCTCAGGCCGCTCGACCTGGCGGCCTCGAGAACCCTCTCCATCTGCTCCCTGCTCGTGGTCGGGACGTCGCGCATGAGGTGCTCAGGGTGGAATGCCAGGAGCACGTAGGGGATGTAAGGGTTCAGGGATGCCAGATATTCAGCTATGTGTCCGACCTCCTCCTCGTCCACGTAGTGGGGAACCACCAAGGTGCTGACCACCAGGAGGGGAGGATCAGAGCCGTCCCACATGGAGGACACCAAGGCCACGTTCTCCCTCAGCCTGCGCAGCGCCCTGTGCCCGTCCACGCCCGTCAGGACGGAGTATAGGTTCGGGCTCCAGGCCTTCCAATCGATCTTCACAATGCCCCCGCTCCCGGCGCTCAGCTTAGCCATTTCGGTCATGATCGAGGGGTTCTCCAGACCGTTCGTCTCCCAGCAGACCCTCTTACCCAGAGAAGCGGCGATCCTCGAGAGCCTCAGGGCGAATACGGAGCTGGGGGCCGGATCTCCCCCGAAGTGGCAGACGCAGGTCACCCTTTCGTCCTCCATGACCCCCTTCAGCACCTCGACGGTCACGGGCGTTCGCTCCATCTCGCGCAGCATGGTCTTGTGTTCGATGTTCTGGCAGAAGAGACAGTCGAGGTTACAGCCGAAGTAGAAAAGGGCTAGGTTGTACCTGCCTATGTTCCGCCTCTCAGGGCAGACGGGACCCGCGACGCAGTTCGTGGGATGGGGATCTAGGTAGTAGTGTAGGAGGGCCTTGTTGGGCCCTGCAGCATGCCTCAGTTTCCCACCGTCGTTTAGGATCACCCCGCAGAAACCCCTTCCCCCCTCCGGTATCCTGCACTCGTTGGCGCAGAGGGTGCACTCGACGCCCTCGCCCGGAACCCCCACGGGCAGGGAGACCCGCCTCCTCCACGCCCCTCTCACATCGTCTACCCTGCCCCTCAGACCTTTCCTAACGCAGGATATGCACGCAGATATCGACGCGGGAATCTCCTCATCCTCCAGGCCGCAGTGGACGCACTCCACCACACGGATTCAGCCACAGTTCCGAAATATAATTGATATTTCGAACCACAAAACATACCCGGAGCTCCTAATTGCCCTCATACCGCCGGTGCCGATCGTAGGAGGGGCCATCAGGTCCCCAGGGCGGGGATCCTCGCTCCTGGGGTTATCCCTGTGATTACGGGATGATCTCCGTCGTATTGTTGAACTTCGGGTAGATGAGGGCTTCCCTCCGGACGATTCCCAGTTCTATGAGCTCGAGGATCCT
>QMSR01000228.1 GCA_003649695.1 Thermoplasmata archaeon | reverse complement strand
CTGACAGAAACATTCGCATCGGCGCCGTAGTGGTGCGCCACAGAATCCGTAGAGTCGGCATAGTTGTATCCCACCAAATCGCCGCCGGCGGAAAGATATATCTTGTTGAACCACTTTTCGCCCATCCCGAAAAGCGGACCCGAATACCGGCGCAGAGAGATTTTCGGCAGGTATGTGGTCACCACGCCGGAGGAGAGGTTCTGCGTTCTGTCCACTGCGGCGGCAAAACTCCCCCAGTCAAATCCCTGCGTGAACGAAGCATAGGAGCGCAGAGTTCTCTCCATCCTCCGCTCGGGCTCCTCGGAGGTCTGCACAAGATAGTCAGCATCGCTGACTGCGGACACATTCGCCGAAAACTTTGCCCGCTCGCCCAGTGTCTGCCGATGACTTCCCCTGACTTCCCATCGGCGCTTGCGGCTGAAACCCTCCTCCCAGTCCCGGCGGGAGGTCAACTTATACGAGGCAAACAGATTCCCCGAAAAGTGATACCGCCACGCATAGCGGGTCTCCCCCTTGAGGTAAATCCCGGAGTTCTCGTCAATATCCAGTGCGGCGTAGATGTCAAAGTAATCGTTGGGCGCCCAGTAGTAGCCGAGATTCCTCACGAACCGTTCGCCCTTCTGGAACCTGCCGATGTCCATAGTCAGAATTCCCGAGTGGCGCTTGGTGTTCACCGAGAAAACAAAGAACGGAAGGAAAAATGTGGGCAGGCGCCCGATATACATTATCACCGGCGAGGCGACCGCCTTGTCCTTGGGGATAAGTTTCAACCGGGGCGAGTAGAAATGATAGTGCGGCGGCTCTCTGTCGCAGGTGGTGAAGGTGGCATCCTTGATGTAGAATGTATCGCCGGGGGATTTTGCGATTTGTTCCCCGGTGAAAAAGCCCTTATCGGCGGCGGTGCGCCCGTATTTCAGCAGTCCCACTCTGGTCTGGACATTGTATTTTATCGTGTCGGCGCGAAGTGAATCCTTCCGGTCGCGCAGGAAAGGATACCCCATCACGGTGTCGTTCTGCACAAGCGGCGCGGATTCTAACACCTTCGTCTCGCCGTCAAAGTGAATCTGCCCGGCGAAAAGTTGGAGTGTGCCGTATTCCAACTCCGCAGAACTGTAGAGATGAACCCGCCTTTCCGCGCTGAGCGCCATAAAATCCCCGGAATAGACCAGAGAGTCCTTCTTCTCGCCCTTGAACTGATACGAGACGCCCGACACCTGACGCCAGACCTCAACCGAATCAATTCGGGACTTTTCCAAAAGCGCGCAGACCGAATCGCCGTTGACTATGTGAATTTCCCGCGTGGCGGTGTCCGCCGGGGCGGGATGATACTCTATCCGCGCGCGGTGAAGCAGTTCGGCACGCCTGACTCCCTCTTTGCCGAAGACAAAGACCATCGTGTCGGCGGAAAGTCTGCTGTCGCCGGCGAGGTTGAGAGTGTCCTTGGGGTCGTGCCATATCCCCCGCGGACTGCCCACCAACATCGCCGAGGATATGCGGTTATCCTCAATGTTCACCCACACCGAATCTGCCCACAACTGCCAGTCGGAACTTTTGATGTGTGCGCCGTCGGTGAGAAGGATTTTGTCTTTGTCGCGCCAGAATTTCGCCAGCGGCGCCCGAACCTCAAGCGACTCCTGAACAATCCTGACGCCGCCGCGGGCAACCACAAAGTTTGAGTCCTGAAAATACTCCAGCGAGTCGCAGTAGATGAAAATTTTTGGTTTGCCGCTGTCGGCGGGGACAATCACCGCCAAAACAGAATCCACGGCGAGAGTTCTTTTTTTCCTCATAAAGTGCGCCAGAAATCGGGCGTCAAGTTCAAGGCGGGTGCCGGTGGTGTCCAATTTTGTCAGGTGGGGCTTCCCGCCTATGCGGACGAATTCCGAATCGCCATCGTAAAAACCCTGCTCGCCGAAGACAAACAGCGTGCTGTCGGCGTTGACAAAGCGGACATCTCCGCTGGCACGGGCGGTCTTGTCCCGGCGGAAATAGGTCAGCACATCCGCCCGGATTGTGTAGTTTGTGTCCTCAATTTGAACCTCGCCGCGGAACTGCAGGACACCTTTTTGCCTGTCCCAGCGGGCGAAAGCGCTTTTGAGAAGTCTTTTCCCGTGCTTCAGCGAAACCGAGCCGACAAGTTGAACCACTCTTCCGCCGTCATAACTTTCCAGTTTGTCACTGTGGAGGAGTTCAACCTCCTGCGCCCCGGCAAGACACATCAGCGCCAAAAGATATGCCAGAATTTTCCGCATAACGGAAAATTACATTCCCTATGCTTTCCCGCAACGGGGATTTTGCTCAAAAAAATTTGTGAATCCCGCCGGGGACATTAAATTTTAGGCAAAAAGGAGAGGGAAATGGAACTTCCCAAGCACAGAGTTATCATAACCGAGGAGCAAATTCGCGCGCGGATACCCGAACTCGCCCGCCAGATAGAGCAGGATATGGGCGCAGAGAACCCTTTGGTCGTGGTGGTTTTGAAGGGGGCGTTCATTTTCGCCGCGGATTTGATTCGCAACTTTAACTTTCCCCATCAGGTGGATTTCATCTCAATCTCCTCCTACGGAACAGCCACCGAAAGCACCGGCGTGGTCAAACTCCTCAAGGATCTGGACGAACCCATAAAAGGGCGCACGGTGCTTTT
>QMSR01000227.1 GCA_003649695.1 Thermoplasmata archaeon | reverse complement strand
GCTCGGTTCTTACGTCTTCGTCCATCAGAACGAAGAGGATCAGCGCCGAGAGGAGGGTTAGCGTTACCGCCGGAAGGGACAGTCCCACCATCACCCAGAGGAGCCCGAAGAGAAGGTCCAGGAGGGCTATGTACGCCGAGAGGTCCACGGTTGTCTCATGTCCCGCCCAGATCCCGTAGGCGAAGAGCAGGTGCACGCTCCCGACGAGGATGTAGCCAAAAAACGTGTATTTCTCACCAAAACTCATCGCGGCTATGCCGTAGAAGAAGATCGCGAGGAATGTAAAGAAAGAAACGACGAGGGGTTTAGGCCGCATCTCCGAGCTCCTCCACTGGGAGCTTCATCCTCGAGACCGCTATAAGGGTCAGGATTCCTATGAGCGGCATGAGGGCCAGTTCTCCCAGGGCCAGGCCGGTGCTCTGCCTCGCGAGTACGTCCGTTATCGTTGGAGCTATGGCGTTGGCCGAGTTGGAGATGAGACCAAGGGCAAAGCTGGCCTTCGGGAAGATGTTCCTGGGATACGTGGCCGGGGCGCTGGTCCAGAACGCTGGTCCGGTTCCCTGGAGGGCTCCGATGAGGACCACCGATGCGAGGGCAAGGGTGTAGTTGCCGGCGAGCATGGCCTTGCCGTAGACCAGCAGTCCGATGAAGGCAACCGCGTAGGAGAATATCATGACCTGCACGATGGCCTTGAAGAGACCCCTCGCGTTCGGGTTCTTCCTGGACAGCATGTAGCCGACGTAGCCCATGCCTATGCTCCAGAGTGCCTTGGATATGTTGAGGCTTGTGCTGAGCGTTGCCACGTGCTCCTTCGTCCATCCGATTTCATAGCCGAGGGATGCTGAGAATCCTATGATGGTGAATATGACCCAGAGGGCCGGGAAGAACGTGAAGCCGAGCACCCAGGTGAAGGGCATCTTCCAGACGCTTACCTTCTCGGTCCCCTCGGTCTTGTGGATTATCTCGAAGTCCTCGACGAAGAACCACCAGAGGGCGAGAACCGCGTACATTATGAGGACGGTGACCCAGAAACCGCCCTTCCACCCGAAGTCCGCGACGGCGTACTTGGCGCTCATGCTTCCAAACACACCGCCCCAGAAGATACCCGAGAGGATTATACCCTTCGCAAAGGGCCTCTCGGCAACGAAGAACTGGGCTATCTGGGTGCTGAAGAGCGGCACGAGCGTGACCACGAAACCCTGGATGAACCTGAGGAAGACGACGACGTACCAGTTGGGGGCGAGCGGAATGAGCGCCTGCGCTATCGCCGCCCAGCTGAGTGCTATGGCAACGCTCTTCTTGAAGCTTCCCTCGTATATCCTGGTGTGGCCGAGAAGGAACGCTATGAACAAACCAAAGACGTACGCTATGTGCTGCCATTCGTACTCCGCGCTGTTTATCCCGAAGTGGGCGATTATATCGGGCTTTGCGACGGCCATCATGGTCAGGGTTCCGAAGCCGGCCGTCATGACCAACGTGTCAAGCAGGACTGAACTCCACCGTTTGTCCATGATTTATCCCTCCTAGAGCTTTCCGAATATCATGAGGATTCCGAAAACAATGAAAAGTGCTCCGGCGAATTTGTGAACAACCTCGAGGGGCACCATGTCGCCGAGCTTGTCGCCGAGTAGCGCCCCGATGAGGTTAACCGCTGCGAGGCCCAGAATGGCCCCCATAAACGCTACCTTCCATCCGTATCTGGCCGCGAAGGCCATGGTTGCCAGCTGGGTCTTGTCCCCGAGCTCGGCTAGAAAAATGGCGAAGAAGATGGCCAGAACGCCGTCCATCCCTTTCCCCCGCTAGAGCTTTGACAGTGCCTCGTTCATTCTCTGCATTGCCTCGATGAGCTGGCTCTTCTTGGTCGCGTAGCTTATCCTTATCCAGCCCTCGCCGGCCTTTCCAAAGGCAGTTCCCGGGATGACGACGACGCGCGCGTTCTCAAGGAGCCAGTCGGCGAAGTCCTCGCTGCTCATGTCCAGGCTGGGGTCTATCTTTGCCCAGATGTAGAACGCTCCCTTTGGCTTGAACGGGGTGATGTACGGCATCTTGTGGAGGTGCTTGAGCACGAGCTTCCTCCTCTCCGCGTAGGTCTCGCGCATAGCACTAACAGCCTCCCAGCTGCGCTTGTCGCGGAGGGCCGTGATTCCCGCTATCTGGATGAACGAGGTGACGTTGCCGATGACGTATGCGTGGAGCTTTATCATGTCCCGTATGACCTGCGTTGGGGCTATGGTGAATCCGAGGCGCCAGCCGGTCATGGCGAAGGTCTTGGAGAAGCTGTTAGCCAGAATCGTGTTGTCCGGAGCGTACTTTATCATCGGGTAGTGCTTCGCCCCCTCGTAGAGGAAGTGCTCGTAGGGCTCATCGCTCAGGATGTAGAGGTTGTAATCCTCGGCTATGTCGGCTATAGCCTTAACTGTCTTCTTCTTGAGAATCGCGCCCGTTGGGTTGTTTGGATAGTTGAGAACCAGCATCCTGGTGCGCTTGGTTATCGCCTCGACGAGTTCATCCGGGTCGACCTGGAACTCGTTCTCCTCCCTGAGAGGTATCCTGATGATGCCCGCCTCGGCTATCTTCGCGTCCTCAACGTAGCACACGAAGGCCGGATCCGGGATTATAACGTCATCGTCCTGCTCAAGGAGGGTCT
>QMSR01000226.1 GCA_003649695.1 Thermoplasmata archaeon | reverse complement strand
TGCCTAACACCATGCTTCGAGTAGAGATGGACAATGGGCACAAAGTGCTGGCGTACATTAGTGGGAAAATGCGGCGTTATTTTATTCGGATATTGAAAGGAGATAAAGTTGACATTGAGTTGTCGCCGTACGATTTGACGAGAGGAAGAGTTGTTTATCGGCATAAATAACTGAATAGAGTGGCTGAATTGTAGTGTGTATGAAACGCTTGTTCAGGGTAACACTCCTGAAGTTAGGTGTGATAATAAGCGTACTTGTGAGAAATGAGAAAGGGGCAGAATCCACATGATTGAAAAAGGAAAAGCAGTATTATTTGATTACGTATTGACAGTTGATGACGAAGAGGTTGATAGCTCGAAAGGAAGAGAGCCTCATCGATATGTTCATGGAGAGGGAAATATCGTTCGGGGATTAGAACGACAATTACATGGCTTGAAAGAAGGTGACAAGAAAACGATCGTTGTTTCTCCGGAAGAAGGCTATGGTGTGGTAGATCCTGAGGCGTTTCGGGAAATACCAAAAAGCCAACTTTCGCCCGGCATGGAACTACATGTCGGAACGGTATTAAAGGCACGAACACAGGATGGAGGGAGCATGCCAGTTGTTATACATGAGGTAAAAGAGGAGACGGTTATTGTTAATTTTAATCATCCTCTTGCAGGGAAAGAGTTGCATTTTGATATAACGGTTGTTCAAACTAGATAACGGAAAAACACAGAAATCAGAATACAGGAGATGAACGAGTATGGATACAACAGGAATAATAGAAAACAAAAAGAAAAGAAGGAGCTGTTACTCTGAGGCAGATTTGGAGAAAATACGCGAGAAAGCCCATACCATTTGGGAAAAGAAGTGCCAGTCTTTTAATACGGCACTTAACGACTGGCTTGACGCTGAGCGGGAAATTAGAAAACAACTGAGCATGGAGCATAAAGAATCTGGCGAATATACGGAGGATGAAGTAGGTAAAATTAAAGTAAGGGCGCAGGGGCTTCATGAAGAGAAAATAAAGTCATTAAATACTGCATTAGATGATTGGCTTGAGGCGGAGCAGGAGGTTGAGAGGGAATTAAAAAAGAAGATGACTGTGAGGGACCTTTTTGGCTTATGGTTTGAGAGACTGTTTGCTATCTCTTCGTCGTTATGCCAACAAGGGGGCACAAGTTCTTCAGGAGATATTTATAGAGATATAGATCAGCACTACGTAGAAATGATGTCTGACGTTATGAATTAAGTAAAATCTGTTATTTTTCATGAAAAAATGTTATACCAGGAGGTATATATGGGAGCACAAGAGAACAAACTGTATGTTGGTAATTTAAGTTACGAGATTAATGAAGAAGGATTGAATGATTTTTTCGAATCAAACGGAGTGCCTGTCGGGACAGTAACAATCATCAAAGACAAATATACTGATCGGCCGAAAGGGTTTGGCTTTGTTGAAGTAGGGTCTCAAGAGGAAGTAGAGAATGCTATATCGACTATGAACGGGAAAGAACTTGACGGCCGGACGATAGCGGTAAGTCAAGCGCGTGCGCGCGAAGAGCGACGCAGTTTTTCGGGTCCCCGAGATGACCGAGCAGGACGAGGAAAAAGAGGCGGGCGGGGCAGTGGCCGCTTTGGCAAACCGCGCAATCGGTATTGATTAAGGTAAGAATAATTGCCGATCGTGTTTTTTTGATAGCCCAAAGTGCATACACGTATATGAGTTTGTGTTTTTCGAGGTAGAAAGTAGTTGTTTTATCGCACTTGACTAAAACTTCTTAGGCTTCGTTCAGTTATTATTTCCCCCTTTCCATTCGCTAAAATATATTGCTGCTGATCTTGTGAAAGTCTCAGCAAGTTAAGATACTGCGTTACTCTCGCCCTCGATATTCCTAGTTTCTTTGCAAGCTGCGTCTGATTAAGCCCTTCCTTTTCCATCATTTTCTTATAAGCGTGCGCTTTGGTTAACGGATTAATATAGTTTTCGAGCCGTTTTTGGTGTGCAAGTTTTCGCTTATTATGCCGCTTAACTCGTTGTAGTTCAAAAGAATAGGAGAAGTTCTTACAGCAGTCCAACACGGGGAGTAAATAAAAAGGCCCGCAGAAATGCGGGCTTTTTATTTACTCTTTAGTCAAAGCAGGACTCGAAGCGTAGCGAACGGCGCGACCTTATGGGAGTGCAATTTTCACAGGATGTGAAAATTAGTGAGCGGAGGGGAGGCGGAGTTTACCCCGCACCTTTATAGTGCGGGGCAGAGAGCATCGTGGATGATGCGAACGTAGTAGCCGAGTCCCCGCCTGCCTTAACAGTTCGGCGGGCAGGCTGCCCGGGGAGTTTAATAAAGAAAAGCCCATGACAGTTGATATGTTATGGGCTTTTTCTTTGTTAATTTTCGTGAGAGACGAAAACCTATGCCTACGGCGAATAAGAAATGTAGGCATGAAGGTTCGCGAAGTCCCCGAAGGGGACGAAGTCCTCCACGCCTTGATTTACGAGCGAAGCGAGAAAATCAGTGGAGGAAGTCCTGCCCTAGGAGTTTTGAGTAATTATTTAGCCGATTGAGCAGGAGTTAGAATAATACTGTTTTTTGAGGTATTTTCCGGTGAGCAAGATAAGCGAATCTAAATGACTCAAATAGATTTCGATCTTGAAGCTTGAGAGAAT
>QMSR01000225.1 GCA_003649695.1 Thermoplasmata archaeon | reverse complement strand
CAGGGAACCTTCATGATAGCACGGGCGGTTGCGGAGGGAAGGGACGTTCTGAGCGCGTGGGAAGAGCCTAGGGTGGAGAGGGTCTTCGACCCGAGCGGGGAGAAGCACGAGGACTTCAGAAGGCTGTGGGAAGAGTTCATGGGAAGGCTGCTTTAAGAAGCGAAATGATCACTCAAGCGGGCCTTTCGAAGTCCCCCAAGTCCCATACAAGCCGACCCCCTTCCCTCAGCTCTTCCTTCCCTTCAACACCCTTAGCCACCAGCCCATAGCTCTTCTCCCAATCGTCAAGCCTCACAAGCTCGGCCTTCCTCTCCAAGTCCTTCAAGATTCCTCTTGCTTCCCTTTCACTCAGCTCCTTCCATTTGACTTCAACAAATAGGACTTTTTTCTCCCTCTCGTTCAAAGTCACCAGGTCAATCTCCTCGTTCTTGTACCACCACTTTCCAATCCTCGTGAACCTGAAGGGAAGTTCCCGTGCCTTGTTCAGCTCGATTAAAAACTGCTCGGCAATCTTCTCAAACACCGGGCCGAGATAGTGGTTGTAGTCCCTTTCAATCTCCTCGACGTCAAAGATTCCCTCCTCGATGGCCGAGAGGTTCGGATAGATGAAGCGGAACCAGAAGGCGAGGAAGTTGTCGGCCACGTAGTAGCGGCCCCTTTTCGAGTTCGGTTTTTCGGTTATGGGAACCTCCCTAACAACGAGGCCAGTTTCGATTAAGTTCCTCAAGTAGGGTGTTACATCTGAGTGTCTCATTCCGATGAAGTCCCTTATCTCCTTTGGTGTCGTTTTGCCGAGGGCTATCGCCTCAAGGATTCTTCTGTACGTCCTTGTCTCCGTGAATTCGTACCTCAGCAGGAAATCTACTTCGTCGCGGAAGAAGCTTACAGGGTTTCTCAACTCCCTATCAAGCCACTCCCAGAAGGGCAACCGGACCTGCGTTATGTAGAACGGAATCCCATCGGTCATGCCGTAGACTTCCACGAGCTCCTCCCAGCTTGAGCGGGGATAGAACTCCCGCAGGTGAAAGAACTTTAGGGGTTTGAGCTTCATTGAGCCCGTCCTCCTCCCGTAGAGGGGACTCTTGTAGCTGAGCACCTTCTCCGTCATCATGCCCACCGAAGAGCCAAGGAGAATTAGCTTCGTGTTTGAATTCGAAAGATCTGTGTCAATAACTCTCTGAAACTCGCTTAGAACTCTCGGATCTTCTTTTATCAAGTTCGGAAACTCGTCAATGACGATGACCTTCCCTCTTAGGGTGTGGAGGAGGGCCTCCCAGCTTCCACGGGCGTATCTCGCCTCTGGAAAAACCCTCTCGGCGGTCTCCCGAAAGTGCCTCAGGTTATCTCCTTCAATGGCCAAGTAGTAAACGTGGGGAACGTCTTTCACTGCTTCGAGGACGAGACGGGTCTTCCCAACGCGCCTTCTCCCATAGATGACGATTAGCTCGAAATTCTCGCTTGAGAGCCGTTCTCTCAGTGCCTTAAGCTCCTCATTCCTATTTACGAACTTGGCCATGTGATAATCACCGTTATGATAATGGTGATTATCACTTTAAGCCTTTCGCTTGCAGGAGTTCTAAAACCCTCTCCTCTCCACCCGGCAGCACCAGCGGCCTCGAAAGGTGCTTCCTCGCGTCTGGCGGCACTTCGTAGATTTTCCTCTCCAGCTCACGCGGGACTTCAACCGGAATGAGCTTCTTCGGCATCTTATAGCCGCAGCGCTTGCACTTGAGGTAATCACCCTTGCTCTTCATCGTCCCGCCGCACTTCGGGCACTTCGGCTTCTGGTACTCGATCCTCGGGACGAGCTTCACCGGATAGAACTTCTCGAGGTTGAGGGTTAGCACTCCTTCGTGCTCCTTAACGCCTCCAGCGGCGATTATCTTGTCTCCAGGGAGGAGCTTCCTCACGTAGTTCCTGAACTTCTTGGTCGGCTCGAAGGCAGCAATGCGAATCCTTCCAGTTTCATCCTCAAGCTCAAAGAACACGTGCCTCCCGCGCTCCCAGTAGGGCTTAACCACCGTTCCCCTAACCACCGCGCTGTCGTATAGCTTGAGCTCGCCGATTTTCTTGTATGTAAGGTGGTCATCGGTGTTCTGGTTCGTTTTGAATAACTGGTAGAAGGCGACGGGCTCCTTAAACTTAACTCGCTCGAAGGTCTGGATGACCCTTCCTCTGTCGATTCCCCTGATGCCAACCAGAACGGGATCCTTACCGTGGGGCGTTATGAGGACGCTCCTCTTGTAGGGGTCAACGTTGTCGTAGGTGAAGGGATAGCTCCAGCTATCGGCCAGAAATACACTCTCCCCGTCCACTCTCCTCTGCGTTCCCCAGTTGTCCGGCTCCCTGTAAGCCAGTAGTTCGTAGGTGAAGCGTTCAAGGGGATAGCCTATCGCCGCGAGGGAGCCGATTATGCCCCTCCCGACCTTGAACTTGAAGTACTCTGCCCCAACTTCCTTTGCGACCCTTTCAGCCTCCTCGATCGTAACGTGCTCCCTCAAAGCCCTTAACGAGAACTCGCGGAGCTCTTCTGGAATATTCCCTTCGAAGAAGACAACGCCGGGGTTAGTGTTCTCGTGAGTGAAGTCGGAAAGCTGGTTTACGTAGAAAAGGACAAGATCCTTGATTTCGGGGATAACTTTCTCATCGACTTCAAAGGTCAT
>QMSR01000224.1 GCA_003649695.1 Thermoplasmata archaeon | reverse complement strand
GGGATTGCCTCCCAGCGTGTTCTCGTGTGCCCCGGGATCCCAGTCCCAGAGCTCCGACCTACCGACGCAGGCACCGAGCGGCAGGCCGGCTGCGAGGTTCTTAGAGATCGCGATCACGTCGGGCACCACGCCCTCGTGGTCCACGGCGAACCACTTGCCCGTCTTCCCGAGCCCCGTCTGGACCTCATCGTCTATCAGAGGTATGTCGTTGTTCCTCGCGATCTCCTCCAACCTCCTGAGCCAGCCATCCGGAGGCACGATGTAGCCGCCGGCACCCTGGATGGGCTCGAAGATGATCCCCGCTACCCTGTCCGGCGGGGCGACCCTGGCAAGGATCCACTTCTCCAGGTAGTCCAGACAGGCGAAGCCGCACTCCTCCGGACCCTTGTAGCCGAAGGGGCAGCGGTAGCAGTAGCCGAACGGGGCGTGAACCATTGTGCTCCCGAACAGGGGCTCGAAGTACCTCCTGGCGGCCGGCGAGGTGGTGGTGAATGGCAGCGCACCGGCGGTCCTACCGTGGAAGCCCCCTATGAAGCCTATGATGTAGGGCCTCTTGGTGTGGGCCACGACCAGCTTAAGGGCGCACTCAACCGCCTCGCTGCCCGAGTTCCCGAAGAAGACCCTCTTCGGGAAGTCCCCGGGAGTCACCTCTGCCAGCCTCTCAGCGAGCTCCACGTAGGGAACCGTCAGGTAATCGTGGGAGTTCACGAAAATCACCTTCTTCAGCTGATCCTCAATGGCCTTCACGACGGCGGGGTGCCTGTGGCCCAGCGATGCCACGGCTATTCCCGTGCCGAAGTCGAGGTACACGTTACCGTCGATGTCCTTGACGAAGGAGCCCTCCCCCTCCACGCCCACAAGGGGGGCGGTCCTGGTGAGGGAGGGGGACGTGATCCTGGAGTCCCTCTCGATGAACTCCCTCGCCTTGGGCCCCGGTGGCTCGACCAAAATCTTAGGTCCCTTCATCGGCATCTTATTCACCGGTCCCGAATTCCGCTAATCCCTTTTTACTTTGATGAAGACCTTTTCCATCGCCCCGCTGCGCACCAGGGCCCTGGTCCCGCCGCCCTGGGCCACGACCTCCGCGGCCCTCGCGGCGTCAAGAATCCTCGACCCCATGAGGTACGTTGCCGGTGTGTCCCTGAATGGGGCCCTGGCCATCGGGGTGGAGGGGCCGACGACCGCCACCACCCTCGCGCCCCCGGAGAGGGAAAGGTACCTCTCCAGCTGGCCGCTGTAGAGGGTCGAGCCCGTTATGACCACGTAGTCGGACCCGGGAATGATCCTCTCTGCGGCCCAGTCAGGGTAGACGGACGACTCGTACGGTATTGGCTGTCTCTCGATGACGTACACTCTGCAGCCCATCTCCTTCGCGGCCTCAATGTAAGGCCTGAAGTACCCAACGAAGACCACCCTCTCCCCCGGCTCCGGCGGGGCGAGGTCGAAGAGGTCGCCCTCCCCGTCGGGATCCTCCTGGACCAGTGCGTTCACCACGGCGGCCCCCACCGCCGCCTCGATCGGGACTGGGGAGAGGAGCATCCTGGCGAGCGCCCGTGGGTCCCTGGGCACGGATCCGGCCATCTTCAGCAGAGTGCAGTCCTCGGAGGACCTCTCGTAGGGCACCACCATGAGGCCCGCTCTGCCGTCGTCCAGGACCGCGATGATGTAGGAGGCCCCGATGACGAGGTTCTCGAGCCTTGAGCCCCTGACCCTATCGAGGGCCAGATCGAGGAGCGAGGAGATCAATCCAGCACCTCCAGGACGGGGTTAACGATCCTGAACTCCCTCACGTCCACGAGTCCCTTGTCCGTGATCTTGAGGGCCGGGATTACGGAGAGGGAGAGGAAGGACAGGGTGTGGAGTGGGTTCCCCATGGTACCCCCCATGGACCTGTACTCGGAGACGAGGCGGTCTACGTCCTCCGCAACCTCCTCCATGGGCCTGTCGCTCATGAGGCCGGCGACCTCCAGCCTGACGGTGGCGACCGGCTCACCGTCGGCCACCAGGGCGTAGCCTCCCCCGATCTCCCTGAGGATCCTCATCGCCGCCAGGGCGTCCTCTAGGTCGTCAGACACGACTATCATGTTGTGGGAATCGTGGGCCACGGTACCCGCCAGGGCCCCGCCCGAGAAGCCAAAACCCTTCACGAATCCCCTGCCCACGCCACCGTAGACCCCGTGCCTCTCGACGACGAAGGCGTAGTGCACCCCCCTGGGCGGCAGGACAACGCCATCTTCCACTTCGGCCTCCTCCACGAGCCTCTCGGTGTACACGTCGTCCTCCTGGGCCCCTATGACGAGGATCCTCGCCCTGGAGCCCCCGTCAGCCCTGATGTGCAGGTCCTCGGGCTCCAAATCGGGAACGCGGACGGACATCAGGAAGTCGGGGGGTATCCTGTGCGGACCGATCTCCTTGGTCAGCCTACCCCTGAACCAGACCTCACCTTCGAGGATGACAGTGTTCACCTTGAAGCTGCTCAGGTCGTCCACCACCACCGCGCTCCCGTAGGAGCCGGGCCTGAGGGGAAGGAGCCAGGGATCCCTGATGTAGAGGGCCGGAACCAGGGTGGCGGAGACCACGGCGTCAACGGGATCCATGCCGAGCTCGACCGCCCTCCTGAGGATCCTGTCCACGTGCCCTAAGTCCCTGATGGTCTCCGGGGAGAG
>QMSR01000031.1 GCA_003649695.1 Thermoplasmata archaeon | reverse complement strand
TCTCGCCAGAGCTTATAATTGGAGGAACAGGAACAACATCTTTAAGGAGGCCGTAAGCAACAGCCTCTTTCTTAACCTCTCCGTTACGGGAAACCCTCAGACAAAGACTCTCATCAGGAGAGGAAATATCCACCCGAAAAACGCTAGAGACCTTTCCAAGAGACGAAGGGCAGACGCTCTTAAGACTGCAGGAAGGAAAAGTCTTCCTTGCAACATCAAGAGCAAAGCTATCATCAATTTTGATACGTTTCTCAAACCTCATCTTTTTTCTCCAATGAAAGATATTCAGTTACTCTCTCTTTCAATGCAGAGAGATCATAATAAGAACCCTTGCTACCACGCTCAATAATTTCACCGCATAAATCAAAAATGCTCTGTTCATCTTTAAGTTTCGTGATGTGTTCAAAAAAAGATTTCTTGAAGCAGTCAATATTCTCCTGAACAATTTTCTTTGCAGTCTCAGGCATAGCGACAATCCTGAACTCATTCTTCAAAGTGGAAAGGCTCAGCTTGTTCTTTCTCGCAAACTCGGCCTTTGAAAGACCGCTATCAGAAAACTCCCTGACATGCTTTTCCGCAATATCAAGAAATGTGAAAGGCTTCCTGCCACGCTTTCTGGGAACAACCTTTTTTTCAACAACAGGCTTAGCAGAACCCTTAACAAGAACCCGATTAATGCAGTCAGCAAGCTCGCTTCCGGAAACAGGCTTGAACAAAAGAGCGTCTGCCTTAGAGACCTTAAATTCTTCATAAGCTTCAAGGCAGGCATTAGCAGTGCATACAATGACAGGAAGCTCAGGGCGTTCAGCCTTCAGTTTTGAAGCCAGAAGAAAGCCCCTGATATCAGGCTGGCAGTCATCAAGAACCACAGCAGAACAGCCAGCACTTTCAGAAAGGAAATCTTCTTCCTTCCCTGTAATGAAATAAGAAAATCCTGCCCTACCAAGATACTTTGCATACAGCTCACGCATACACTGGTAGAACTCAAGGACGCAGACCTTCTTATCGCCATCATCAGAAACAAGCGGAGAATCATCAAGGACAGTATTTTCATCAAAGGAATCCTCATTAATTCTTCCGAAGGAATTCCTTATGCGATTGAATAATTCTTTTAACATCAGGACACCTCCTTAGTTAAGGACATAAATCTGACCGCCAAAAAATCGGTTAATCTGACCACTAAATCAGAATGTGTAAACAGGACAAAACAGTGTCGTGAAAGGGGCACTTTCAGGACAGAATCAGCCAAAGTCAGGAGAAAACCGTTTTTTTGGCTGGTCAAATAATAAAACTGAAAATGTCCAACTAATATAGATATAATAAATATTTTCATAAACGGATAAGCGCCTCCCTAATACGCTGATGATTAATCATCACATAACGCTTCGTGGTGCTGATAGAACTATGCCCGAGAATGGATGCGACTGTAAACACGTCCACATCACGCTCAATAAGGTGAGTAGCGAAGCTTCTCCTGAGAGTGTGCGGACTTATCGTCCCCTGAATTTCGGAATTCTCACCAATCTTCTTAATCCATCTCTGGATAGACCGAACTGAAATTCTGCAAACAGTCCTGCTGATAAAAAGCGCATCTGTCCCTGAAAATCTTTTCCGGAACTCAAGCCAGCCCTGAAGGGATGATGCAAGCTTATCGTTAATCACTGGGAGAATCCTTTCATTTCCACCCTTGCCTGTAAACCTGATTGACATCTCAGGCGAAGTGATGATACCGGACACATTAAGAGAGGCAACCTCCGCAACCCGCAGTCCCAGATAATACATTATCTTGAATATCATACTTGCTTCCCTGCCCTGCAGAGTGTCAGGATATTCTTCTAGACATTCAAAGATTTTCTCCACTTCGCCATAAGTAAGCACTCTCAAATCCATTTTTTCAGCCTTGAGCCTGGGCGCAGAGAAAAACGGATTCTTCTTAAGAATACCTTTTGCGATAAGAAACGCATAATATCCTCGAAGCGATATTATCTTCCTTTGTATGGTGCTATTCTTGTATTTCCTGTCAATCAGCTTCTCAATAAACAATTCAACATCGGAGTCATTGCATGAGACGCAATCCTTGCCTGCAATTCCCAGAAAAAGCTTCACATCATTCACATACTGGTAAACCGTTGAGAGGCTTTTCCTCGAAATCTTCAGATATCTCTCATAATCCGTAATATAATTTTTCATAGCTAATTCCTCATGTTTCTTATCCGCAGAAGATTTGTTTCTTCTTCTTCAAGAAGCTCTTCAGCTTTCTTCCTCAGAACCTGCATATAGACTTCTGCTTCTTCAGAATCAACACCGAATATATCTTTGACTTCCTGCCTTAAATCAGAGCTATTGATAATTTCTTTCAATTCAGAAATCCTTTTCTCAATAGACTCAACATCAACAGATACTGCTTCAGTAATCTTTGCAGAAAGCTGAGGAGGATTCTGGCCCTCGGCGATCCTGTAAGTTATTACAAAGTCGCCGAGCATCATCTCAGCGTCCTCAATCCCATAGACCTTCAAGTCATCAAGCCTCGCAAACTCAAAATTCAGCCTCTTTCCTGAAACAGTAACAGTGTTATACCTGTTGTAGAAAAAAGGGATGTCATTTGAATTTTTAAGAAGGGCGCTTCCTGAGAAATAGTAAAAATAAGAACTGTCTATCTTGTTGTAAAGATGCCTGAATGATTTATCCTTCAGAATGAATTTGTATTTCAGGGTCTTCATTTTCCTGCCCTTCTTGACATAAGACTTATTGACAGCTTTCAGGTTGCACTCTTTACGCAAACCAAAACTAATGGGGGTATTTCCATCGAGAAGAACAATCGTTTCCTTACCGAGAGAATCTATTATGAAATACTCTTTTTCTTCATCCTGTCCTCGTATCACAAGAAAACATTCATACCCCATAAAATCATCTATGCTCTCTATTGATGCCCTCAATGTCCCCAGCGATTTCTGAATCAGATAAGTCGCCCCGCCACTGGAAATAATCACATAACAGAAAACAATCACCAGCAGGCAGGAAGCAAGGAGCGAATACTCTCCTGAAGTCCTGAGAGGAATATGCCAATTAAGAGAAAATCTTCCTCTCCCATTTCCCCATCCCAGAAAATTACATCCACGCATATTAAAAGAATCGAAGAGCAGGTGAGTCAGCACGCCTATCACCAAATAAGAAATCAAATCAGCCCTGACAAAAAAGAAAAACAGAATCATGAAAAATAGGAAAGGAAGAGAATGGAAAAATCCCCTGTGCTTAACATATCTTGAAACATCTATTTTCCCGAAACTGAGAATTAATATGCCTCTCTGAAACAGCCACCCGATAATAGATTTTTTATTGTCTATATCCGGCAGTAAGCCGGCAAACATGGTGAATAGAATTGTCGCCCAACCAATATCCAAACACCTAAAGGCAACTGCTATAAGAAGCATTCCTGCTGTTGCTCCGGCGAGATGCGTAGGTGCGGTCATTGTAATTCCTCCTTATTTGTATTTATTGCTGATTTTGAAAAGAAGCAGGCCAAATGCGAATATCAACCCCGCCAATATTAGGTCACTGACACGGCCCAAACCCCTGCTGTAGTAACGATAAAAAACGCATAATGCCGCCAAGAACATAGTGCACTGGTTTATCGCATATTCATTCCGATAGGAAGAAGGGTATTTTGACAGGATATCTTCTTTGTTTACTTCACGCTCTTTCATGCTTCTTATCATCAGTTCTTCAAGCCTTCCCGGATTTCCTGCCACTTCAACCAGCAACTTGCTTCTGATTTCCTGATAGTCCTCAGGTTTTATTTTCACAGAATATTCAATAACAAGATGGTCAAAAAGCAGCTCCATTTTGTCGTCGTTAAGCGGTCTTACCTCGTGCCTGTCAAAGCCCTGATAGAAACGCCTTGTCTTTGAATCGGACATATCCAGAGGCTCGGATACAATTGAAACTTTTCCTGTCTTCAAAAGCTGTTCAAGAAAAATACGTGTCGTGTCAGGAAGCTTCTTCTTTTCCTCGATGAAGAGTACATAAGGCAAGTCAGAATTTTTTACGCCTATGAGAATGCGTCTTTCAACCTGCTGTTGGTTTCCCTTCAGAAATTCAGTGAATATCTGCTCTTTGCAGTTTTCATCGTAGATATCATTATATTTCCAGGACATGACAAATATAATTTGGTCATAGTCCCGCTTTGTCCCGAGAGATTTGATATAAACATACTTCTTATTCCTGCATTCAGAATTGCAGAATGCCTTAAAGGTTCTATCGAGGACAAATGTTTTCCCGACCCTGCTCATACCTTCGACAATTGTATTAATTCTTTTATTGACAAGACGGAAAAGCTCTTTGACATCTTTAATCCTTCCTGTAATCTGGGAAAGCCTGTCTATTATCATTTTCAATTCCCCCTTAATACTGATTGGCTAAATACTCACTCAGGAAATCAATAGCCTTCTGCCTGAGGTCATACACTGACATCTTCCCGACATATTCATCTCTGGAACATAGCCACACGCTTCCGTCACGGCATCTCCTGCCGTTGAGCGAAAGCCCTGGCCGGATAAAAACTCTCGGGACAGAATTGGGATAATTCTGATGAGTCTCAATCAGAAACTCAAAGGTCTCGCCGTTCTCAGCCTGAATCTTTTCTGTCCACACAAGCCTGCCCTTCCTGAACGTAAGCTCTGCCTCAGTCTTTGAACCCATGAGTTCAATCTCGGCATAAACCAAACGTGGAAGCCGTGTCCAGAACAGACCTTCATCAAGCGGAAGCCCGTATTTCCCCGCAAGCAGCTCAAGACACATATCTCTTCGAGTAAAATTGTTTTTACGCCAGTTTTTTCTCATGTCTGTTCCTCCTCTCTGAATTGATGGGTTTATAGAATTATTTTTTAACAAGCCCGCAAAGCTCAAATATCCTGCGGACAATTCTTTCTTTCTCGGCAAGTTTTTTCTTAAGAAGCTCTTCTTTTATGTCTTCCTGCTTTTCTTCATCAGAAGAGACACTGAAACCTTTGCTTTCAAAAAATCTGTTTATCTTTTGTTCAATGGACTTGTCTTTATGCAGGGACTCAAGTAATTTAAGTTCATTATTCAAGCCTTCGAGAATTGAAAGCTCTCCTGCTATATTCTGGGATATCGCAAGCTTGACCTTCTCAAAACGGGCAAACATCACCTTCAAATCAGGATCATGCGAAGGATTCGCTTTCCTGACCAGCTCGGAAGCATAAGCAAAGATGCTCATGGCAGAGGAGATAGAACCTCCTCCGGCAAAACTTGATCCTGCCGACAACGGCAACTTCTGCAAAGACCCGAGATTCCGGTGGTATGCGATTATTTCCAGACAGCTCAGATGGACATCCGGATTGTGGCGGAAAGCAATCTCTCTTACAGCCTCAAAATTAGCCGGAGGAGTTTCCGATTCAAGAAGGCGGGAAAGGATAACAGCCTCGCCCTCATGAAGCTCCTGGGGCCGGTTAAGATAGGGTGTGATGGAAGCACATCCTGTAAGAAAGATAAGAAATAATAGTAATAATTTTTTCATAGGACTCCTTTATGGTTAGATTGCATATAAAATAAAAAAGGGCTACCCCCAGCATTTCTGCTGGGAATAGCCCTTCTCGGACACACGACAAAAGTGTCGCTGGTAGTGCGTGCTACCTAAATCTTAAATTAATAAGAATTTTTATATACTGCCATCAAAAAACCTCGTGTGTATGACCTGAATTTTTTCCATTTTTTGCCGGTTTCCATTTGGTTTGAAATGTCCTGTCAAATTTCCACTTGCAATTTTTACATTGGTATCCATTAAGTATTTCATCAAGTATTTTATCGAGTTTTTCGCCTGAATAATTTTTCTTGCGAAATTCTTCGTTCATATAACAGCCATGCCTAAGGAAGAGAAGAAAACTGGTCTGAATCTCCTCGCTATATTCTTCCAAGCGAACACTTTCAAATCCATACCTTGAATTGCACACAGGACATCCTGAGACTCCTTCAAGCAATGAGCGAACTTCAGAAACTGAAAGGAAATGTGATTCGTACCGCCTGCAACAATGAACGGAAATCAAATAATCATCCCAGATATTCATCTCCACATAACGGTTTTCATCAGACTCATAAGCCCCATTCCCAAATAATGGCCACATATCCTGAGTGCCAAAAGCAGGAATTCCCTGATGAGCACATTCGGAGCTATTGCAGAACAGACACCTGCGAGATTCACCTGAAACATACAGGGCTTCTTCATAAGTTCCTGCCTTGTGAATAAACAAATTATTATTCTTATCCTTCCAAAGAGAAAGAAGTTTTTTAAATGGTGTAACCTTTGAAAGGCGGAGTTTCCTGCCATCTGATAAAACCACGTTATCGTACTCAGGGACAAGAATATCTTTGCCCCCAAAAACCTCTACACTAATCAGCTTCCTGTTCTTTGGAATCTTCATTCGTCATTTTCTTCCTATATAGCAAAAAAGCTACTGTTTTCAAGTAAACAGTAGCTTTATAAAGCTGCCTCGCATTAAGCGAGTCCGTGGTCAATGCCCGGTATATTTCCATTTGGAGTATAACATATCATTTGGGCTTATGCAAGTATTTTGTGTCAAAAAAACGATTTTTTTCTAATTTTTATTTCACGACACGCTTGCAGATAGGTTTCAGCAGAAAAAAAAGAGCAAAAATAACCTCAAGGCTTCCCGCCGACAGGCACCCGGACTCTCTTTTTTCTGCGCCTCTGTCTTTTCTCCGTTGAGGGGAAAAGAGCTACGGCTCTGGCCGAAACGGAGTATCTGCTAATCAAAAATTCATTAGGGCAGAGGATTATTATTCACTTTCAGCTTCAGCCTCTGCTTCTCCCTCACCCCAATATTCATCCTCGGGAATAACACTTTTGCTCGCAGTATCAGTATAAATCGTTGTGCCCTTTAAATTGTACTTATCATGGTTAGCAAGAATCTTTGAAGCTTCCCAAGTATCTTTTCTGTCTTTTCCAGCAACCACAACAGCAACATAGTCGCCATTCTGAACAATTCTAATCATTCCCTTTCCAGACACAAAACCTGCATCGCAAACCTTAGGATTACCCATAATTGAAGCAGTAACCGCATTTTCGCAGGGATTACCCATAGTTATTAGATTAATCCCGAAGGGATCAGATACTTGGTTCGGTGTTTTCCCGCTACCGATTTCAAATCCTTCGTCACTAAGAGCCTGGCCGATTATGGCATACGGCATGGCTTCCTGGGGATCATCATAAACAACCATGATAGCGTTCAAGACATTTTCAACATTTCCAAAAAAATCAGGATAATTGCTAAGGTCAACAGAGGAGGATAAAGGCTGTTTAGGTTTATATGCTTCTTCGGGTTCATCACCTGTTACTTCAGGTTCAGTCCAGAAATTTGATAGTTTTCCTTCTGTAATAAGAATTGTTTCCGAACCCTTTATTCCGTATTTATCAGGTTCCAATAGCATGTTTGCAGCAACCCACGTATCGTCAGAATTTCCCCCTGCGACTACAACAGCAATATTGTCTCCGTTCTCATACAAACGGATAAAAGCTTTGCCTTTCTCAAATCCTGAATCACAATTCTTAGGGTTGCCCATGATTGAGGCTGTTACATCATTCTCGCAGGGGTTGCCTATAGTTATTAGATTAAGGCTAAATTCATCGCCCAAAATATCAGATGCAGTTTTCAAACTACCAACGTTATAACCCTCAGCAGATAATTCATCAATAATGTCATAAGCACCGTTAAAGGCTCCGGCAGAATTATCATCTCCAATAACAATAACCCCATCAAATACATCAGTCCCTTTCAGTATGAGGAAATCAGGAAATTCAGACAAATCAAAACTACTTGAGAAAGAAGGCGATTTCTTTTCGGTAGCAGTCTTAACCTCTTCCTGATTTTCTTTAACTGTTTCTTCGCCAGTTTCTACCTCTCCTTCTTCAACATCAGTTTCAAAATTTTTTTCTGAAGCTTCCAAAGATTCATCATTATCACAAATAGCGTTACTATTTTGGTCAAGACAGCAACCAGTCCCGAACCTCATATACGGCGCATTACACACAATAGCTTTATCAGCAATACGCTCCATGTCCTCATCAGAAACCTTGCTCAAATCAAGCCCCGAACAGCTTGACAAAAAAATCATAGTAATAATTGCAATAGCCAAAATTCCAATATTTTTCATATCATTCACCCCAAAAACCTATTTACTTCAGGCAAGTATAAAGATTCATATATAAACCTTGCCCTACAGCAACAGAAGGAGCAATGGTCTTTTCTTAGCCTGCGGTTCTCTGAAAGAGAAAAATCGACTATGAGAGCAAACAGAAGCTCGAAATAGTGGTTTTAGCAGACAGGCTTTTGCGAAGCCTCAAAGCTGAGCAATAGTAACAAAAGACCAAAATTAACTAAGCCTTTTTACTGCTGACTTTTTCTCACGTAAATCTTGAGTGAAAGAAATTTAAAGACCCTGTTCTTACTGTTTAGTTAAGATGGACTTCAATAATTACAGAACAGACAGTTACAGCAATCTAGCCTTTGACAGATACATCTATCATAATGGCCAGAATATCTACAACCCAAAGCCACAAGCCCCAGGGCAGTCTCAAGCCACTGATGATTCGTTTTCTTTGGAAGAAATTCTTGAGCAGGATTCTAACAAGCTTCTTGATAAGGTCGTAACTACCGCCCTTTGCATCTCTTATAGGCTGAAGCTTTACAGAAGCACTTCTTATCAGCTTGAACAGAAATGGAATGAGTTTTCTGAACAAATAGGGGGACTTTCATCATTCATGCTTGGATACAACCAGAACATCGAAAGGCGAAAGTCAATGCTTGAAAAAGAAAGAACCACCATCGAGAAGATGATGCTAGAGAACAAACATCAGACGTGGAAAGACCTCAACGAACCAATCAGCTACTTCGTTGACGAGTGGCACAAAAGACAGGAACTGAAGCAAGACAGGAAAATACTGGATTAAAAATGAACACGAACGATTTCACTGACGAACTAATATTAAGGCTTGAGCCAGAATGGGGCCCGGATAAAACGGAAAAACTCAAACTGATACATGCCATATCTGACGAAGACCGCCAGAGACGGATAGAGCGGATTCTCAAGCTCTCATCAAGCAAACTCCTCAAGGACAATCTGATTGACAGCCTGCTCCTTCCGCCATCAACAAAGGAAGAATGCGGGCAGGGAGAAATAACGCTCGGGCAGGTGTGCTACGGAAAAAACAGCGACGGAACAGACAGAGAACTCTACCCCCTAAATGTCTCTTTAAAAGGCCTGCCCTGCCATGTTTTATGCAGTGGTCTTACCGGAACAGGAAAAACCACTCTTGCCGAACATATTTCAGTCCAGCTA